>JAFPPJ010000312.1 GCA_017410745.1 Oscillospiraceae bacterium | reverse complement strand
ATGCGGTATCTGTCCATGATGCCTGCGCTGTCAAAGCTGTCAACAGGTATGATATCCCGTGATACGCCCTTTGAAGCCGCTCCCCAGTTCTTCTTCTCGCTTATCTTGCGTGCTCCCTCACGTCTTATGGAGCAGTCGTTTGACGCACAGAAGCCCTTTGCCGTGAGCGAAGCTATATCCCCGTCATTCCATTCTGCCTTGAATATCACCGCACATTCGGGCTCTATCTGTACCTTGTCCTGATCGGGCGGAAGCATTACCTTGTCGGGGTCAAAGGGATATGTGTGCAGCCTGTCGGGTGCATCACCGTCTGGCAGATATGTGGGGAACACCGCCTTGGGCATGCCTGCCGCCGCCTTTATTCCCACGAAATCACGCGCCTCTCCCGCCTGTTCAAGATGTCCCGTGAAATTGCCTGCCACACCGAATGTATATATCTTTTCCATTAACTCATCCCCTGTTGATCAGTTCCTTGTTGAGTGCATTCATGCTGCCGAAAGTATCGATACAGCATATCACCTCTCTGCAGCGCTCTATCACCGCTTTGGCACGTTCTATGCTCTCTCGTGATACGGGCTCAAATGCCCTCTCCCTGATGACCTCCGAGGCAAGCGCCCTTGCAGTGGGATATTCTATATCGTTCTCATGCAATACCCCTGCCGCAAACGGGATATTCCTGCGGTAAAGATCGCGGTAAACGGGTATGCCGCTGCCTCCGCCGCCTATCACGAACACCTGCGGCTCTCCACTGCACACCATCTCCGCTGTGCCGTACTCGGGCACGAACGTGGCATCCTCCACGCCGAACATCTCATTTATGCGCTCTGCGGTGAATACCTCCTCGGGTGACCCGGTAAAGCTTATTTTTCCGCCGTGTGTGCATATGCATACATCCGAGAAGCGCTGCGCAAGATACAGCTCATGAAGTGTCATCACCACCGCTGTTCCCTCGGATGCAAGTTCTCTCAGCAGCTTCATCATTTTCAGCTTGTTTCCGAGATCGAGATAGGATGTAGGCTCATCGAGCAGCATGATTCGGGGCTGCTGTGCGATAGCCGCCGCAAAGCTCACAAGCTGCCTCTGACCATCGCTTATGCGGTCGATATATGTGTCACGCAGATGATATATCCCGGTACGCTCCATCGCCGCACGGACTATGTCCCTGTCGGCATCACTGAGTATACCGAGCCTCCCCGTGAAAGGATATCTCCCGGTAGATACCGCATCCATACAGGTCATGCGATCCGGTGCCGCCCTCTTTGTGAGCAGCAGAGCCATTTTCTCCGCGCGCTCCTTTGCGTTCATGAGCGAGATATCCTGCCCGTCAAGATATACCGTGCCCGATACGGGCGGGAGCTGTGCGGCGATGCTTCTGAGCAGCGTGGTCTTGCCTGCGCCGTTGCAGCCTATGAGCGTCGTCACCTGCCCGCAGGAAATGTCTATCTCAGCACCGTCTATTATGACCTTGCCGCCGTAGCCCGCCGCAAGGGACTTTGTATGCAGATATCCGCTCATTTCGCACCTCTTCTCATCATAACGGCAATGACTATAGGTGCGCCGAATACCGCGGTCACAGTGCTTACGCTCATCTCAAGAGGTGAGAACAGCATGCGCGCTATGAGGTCACAGCCCATGCAGAACGCACCGCCCCCGATAAATACCGCAGGGATGAGCACTATCGGCTCGGATGTGCGGAATATCGTCTTTGTTATGTGCGGCACTGCCACTCCCACGAATGACACAGGCCCCGCAAATGCTGTCACAAGCGCGGACAGCAGGCTTGACAGCAGTATCAGTGCCGTTCGGAAGGCTCTCACATCCACGCCCACAGATGCCGCATGACCCTCTCCGAGGCGGTATGCGCTCATCGGCTTTGACAGCAGGAACGTGCATACCAGACCCGCAAGTGATATGACCGCTATCACAGGTATATCCTTGGGTGCTGTGCCCGAAAAGCTGCCCATAGACCAGTTATGGAGATTTACTATATTTGCATCATCCGCAAAGGTGACTGCGATATCCGTCACCGCAGAGCATATATATCCTATCATAACGCCCGCTATTATGAGCTGTGCCATATTGCGCACCTTTCCCGAAAGAGCGAGTATCACGCCCATACTGAGCAGCGAGCCTGCAAATGCCGCACCGGTCATTCCCCATGAACCGGGGTACAGCCCGTGTCCCATAGCAAATATCATCATAAGTGCAGTCATGAGCTTTGCCCCCGATGAAATGCCGAGCACATACGGACCCGCGATAGGATTGCCGAAATATGTCTGCAAAAGCAGTCCGGATACAGAAAGCGCTCCCCCGAGCAGCATAGCCGCAAGTGTACGGGGAAGGCGTATTCCGATTATTATATTCCTGGTCATATCCGATGCCTCTCCGGATATGACTCCTATGATCTCTGAGATGCCCATGCCGCTGCTGCCCGATGAAATGCCGAGCACGAACAGGAATGCCGAAACAAGCAGCAGTGAGATATAGCATATGATATATCTTTTTCTTTGCATAACAGCCTCTTTCAAGGGTCATCCGCATTTTTTCAGATAGGTCAGATCCTCCTCACTGCCATTTATCACCGAGGATATATCCGAGATCATTTCTGCGGCACATGTCGTCTGCTGGAAAAGGTTCTGCTCGGTCACCCATACATTGCCGTTCTTCACCGCAGGAAGCTCTGCGAGCATGGGCTGTTTTGCGATCATTTCATCTATCGTGTCCGTATCGCTGTCCACCGTGGAATTGTATATCAGTATATCCGCATCCGATGCATACCTGTAGAATACCTCAAACTGTATATTAGCCGTAGAGAGCGCATTCTCGTCAAAGCCCAGGTCTGCATCATCGAATATGTACCGCCCGCCCGCCAGACGTATCATCTCCGAAACATAGTCGCCGGGCTTGCGTATCACCACATATCCGTTCGGCGCGATATAGAAGAAGGCGGTACGCGGTCTTTCATCCTCAGGCTTGTCAGATGATATGCCCGTGAATACCTTTTTCTTCTCCTCGAAGTATCTCTCTGCTTCATCGGGTATCCCGAGTATCAGCCCGTAAAGCTTTATCCATTCGAGCCTTCCGAGAGGGTGGCTCTCATAGCTTGACCTTTCCACGAGCACGGGTATTCCGAGGGATATGATCTTTTCCCTTACCTCGGGAGTGTGATATATCATAGTCGATTCTATGACAAGGGAGCAGTTTGTCAGCCGTTCATAATCGGGAGAAGAATACTTCCCCGCATACGAGAGCCTGCCGCTGTCCATAGCTTCCCGCACGGCGGGGAGCTTCCAGTCGTCCCTTTTCGTGGAGCACAGCACCACATCATCGAGCCTGCCGAGCCCATCGAAAAGGTCGAGCGAAGACGATGCGGCATCATATATATCATGTACCGGCTGCTGTATCACAGTCATATCCGTTTCGGGCGGCTGCTGTCCTTCCGGGACGAGCAGGAAATGATCATCGCCTATGTGTATCTCCGCACAGCCATCATCACGGT
>JAFPPJ010000311.1 GCA_017410745.1 Oscillospiraceae bacterium | reverse complement strand
GTGATGATCTCATACGAGAATTCAAGAGCTGCACCGGCTCCTCTTGCGGTGACAACATTCTCGTCCGTAACAGCAGGAACATCGAGCACCTCTGCACCTGCGAGCTGATCCTCAAAGCCGGGGTAGCAAACTGCCTTTCTTTCCTCAAGTATGCCCATTCTGCCAAGAACAGAGGGAGCTGCACATATCGCAGCAGTAAGCATACCGCTCTCGTACGCAAACATTACCATCCTTCTGACCATCTGATCCGCAGAGAGATTCTTTGTGCCCGGCATACCACCGGGGAGTATCACTCCCTCTAGCCCGTCCGTAGTACAGTCAGCAGCCATAATATCGCATACAAATGATATCCCGTGAGATCCCTTTACGGTGATATCGTCGCCTACTGCAGCGGTAACTACCTTTTTGCCTGCGCGAATAAGCATATCAATAGGGGTTATAGCTTCAGTCTCTTCAAATCCGGGTGCAAGAAAAACATATATCATGATATACCTCCAAATCAATATCGGTCGTGCATATTCTTTATTGCTCGTACTATTCCGATAATGCCTGATACTATAAAGAACAGACCCACCAGTGCAAAACATCCTATGACTACATAAAGCCTTTTATCATCAGTGTTTCCGGCGCTTTTTGCCGCCATGACCGGAAATATCACAGCTATGGCGCCCATTATCACAGAGATAAGACTGCCCGCAGCATTCTTCACTAAATTGGATATCTCAAGCAGCTTTATGCCAAGCGGATCACCCTGCTTTCCGTAGCATACCAGAAAGCACCAGACCGCAGAATGTATAAGTGTCATAGTACAGATGATCAGAGCGATAAACAGCAGTATCGAAAAAAATGCAGCGATAGTAGCCATCACGTTCTCGCCCGAATTTCTGAAGACATCGAGCATACCGCTCTTTGACAGGCGGGCAAGTATCACTATAAGCACGCCTTCAGTGACAGCAGACCGCATCACACCCGCTGCAGCGGCCAACTTTTCGTTATCCATTCTATCACCTCTTCGGAAATGTAATGGTATATTTTTTCAGCATAAATGCCGGATGATAAGAACGCTTTGAGCGTCTCAATCCTTCTATGCCAAGATCTTCTTCACGGTTTATGTATAACAGTCCATCTGTATTTTCACGTGCAAAAAAACTGTTTATTGCAGGATATGCCCATTCTGTACTGCCAAGCGCCTTTTCGATATGTATATCGAGAGTATCGGACGTGATGCGTTCGCCGATAGTAAATGCAGCTATCTTCCCGTCAAGTCTGAGAACTCCGCCGCAAAGATCAAGTACATCAAAATACCTGAAAAATGTATCTATCGCATACTGCTCGCACACCTGTGAGCGATTGTCATAGCCATGCGCCGCATTATATGAATCAGCTGCAAAAGCAAGGCAATCGTTATGATCAGACGGTGTGAGCGGGGTATATATACAGTTTTCAGGGAGCTTCTTCAGATGATTTCTCTTGCCGTGATAACGCTTTCCTTTGAGTTCTGTCAGATCCGAGGCGTTATATATATAATCCCACCCAGATTCATCCGTGGTCATACTGTATTCGCCGTGATACAGTCTATCAAAGAGTGCAAACTGTTCCTCGGTCACCGATGATATACACAACGGACAGCCATAGGAAGCAGCATATTTGTCAAACTCCGTAAAAAGCTTCATGTATGCCTCATCGGGAGTATCACTGTTTCCACCGGAAGGAAATGTGAATGTCACAGTATCCCTGTGTGATGCGCTTATATAGAAGCCGTCACAGAATGCGATCTTAGTATCATAAAGTCGGTGCCATGCCATATTATTCGCAAAGGAATATTCACAGCCTCTGAACCCCGAATGTGAAAGACAATTCTTTATCTGTGCCTTATCGGAAATATCTATCTTACGAAAACTCAGCATCCTTTGATCTCACTGTCAAGCTTTGCAAATATCTCTGATTCTGTCAGTTCCCTGTTTCCGTCAACACACGATATGACCGCCCATCCGCACTTTTCTGCCGCATAGAGTGCTGCCCTGCGGCACAGTTCCATATATCCGGTATTGTTCTCATGGATATCCATATGTCCGCCGTCACCGGCATATCTCATCATGAGCCTTTTATGAGATACCTCCACAGGGATATCGAGAAGCAGAACCTTATCCGGACGCGGAAGTCCGAGCTTTCCGAATTCGTAATCATCTATCCATCCGATAAAATCATCCCATTCATTTTCGGGAAGCTTTGGCATCTGATGGATTATATTAGAACTTACATAGCGGCTTGCAAGAATATCCTCACCCGAGAGATATTTTTGTTCCCAGTAAAGCTTATAGCTTGCATATCTGTCGGCAGCATAGAACGTTGATGCTGCATACGCATTCACATCGGATGCATTTTCCGAGAATTCACCGTTAAGATACATCTTTACGAGTGCGGCAGAGGGCTTGTCATATTCCGGAAAGCTTATCCCGTAAAGGCCGCTGTGTGCCGCAAGAAGTCTTTCAAACTGCGTGGACTTGCCGCTCCCGTCAAGTCCATCTATAACTGTGAGCATATCGTTCCTCCGATCATATCCCTGCTCATTTTTTTCGCATCTTTATGAGCTTTGATATCACGCGTCCTGCTTTATCCCTGATAAAGAACAACGGTCTTTTGATAAACAGCAGGTCTACCCATAGATGCACATATATCTTGTAGGGCAGGTTGTCCACACTATGCCATTTGCCTTTCCTGCAATACTGTGTGACTATGCCCTTAATCTGCGAGGGCTTTACTTTCTCGAGCTGCCAGCAGTTATCTCCGCATATGATGTACATATCATCATATGCGTGTATAACGCGGTGTATAACGCCTGTATCCTCGCCGCGCACATACAGCACGAGATCATATCTGCGGGGCTTATGTTCCGGCTTTTCTATAACAACAGCATCCCTGCCCGCCTTTATCATCGGCCGCATACTTATCCCGCGCGGTACGCTGATATACTTGCCTGTACGCTCAAGGAGCTCGAGCTGAGACTTACCCATAAGGCCACCTCGTTATCCCTCTATACCGAAGAATTTCCTTGTATTATTTAGTATCTGCACTTTCAGCGATGCCTCACTCACACATTTCTCATGAGCTATCCGCGTTACGACATATCGTATGTTCTGCGGCACATTAGGGCTTTTAAGTCCTCTTATACGAGGCATCAGATATGGCGCATCCGTTTCAGCCATGAGCCTGTCCGGCGGTATTATCCGTATCGCCCTCAGAAGGTCAGCATTCCTTCTGTCGTCGCATATCCATCCGGTTATGCCTATCATGCAGCCAAGTGAAAGATACTTTTCTGCTTCGCGTTCATTCCCAGTAAAGCAGTGCACGACCGCACGACTGCAAAGCTCAGGATATTCTGAAAGTATCTTGCAGAAATCATCATGTGCACTGCGTTCATGCAGGAAAAGCGGCTTGTTTATCTCGGATGCGATCTCAAGATGCTTTTCAAAGACCTTCCTCTGCACATCTGCAGGAGAAAACATACGGTCATAGTCGAGCCCGCACTCACCTACCGCTATGACCTGCGGATCCTGTGCAAAGGTGCGTATATCCGCCATTACGCTGTCTGTTGCTTCACGGGCGGTATGCGGATGTATCCCCGCTGTGCAGTAGCCGCCGTGTTCATGCACATAGTCAAGAGCCTGTCTGCTTGAACGATGTGACGAACCTGTGATCACTGCAACAGTATTGAACGATGCAGCGTCGTCCATTATCTGATCTCTTTTCCCGTCAAACTGATCCGAGAAAAGATTTGTGCCGATATCAATGTATTCTGTGTTCATAAAATCTGCCTTTATTAATTTATCTGTATATGGTATCATACGTTTATAAATAACACAAAGGAGAACGCCATGATACCTCTTGAAATAGAAAGAAAGTTCCTTATACGCCTCACGCCTGCGGTCAGAGAAAATGCATCGTCTGTCATAAGCATAAAGCAGACCTACCTTATCTCGCACGACGACAGACAGAGACGGGTACGCATATGCGATACCGACGGGAATGTAGTCATGACCTATACCGAGAAGAAGTTCATCTCTCCTTCGGTAAGAGAGGAAAATGAACGCATCATAGACAGTGCCGAGTATGACAAGCTGATACTTGAAGCTGACAGCACGCTTGCTCCCGTGATAAAGCAGCGCTGTATCATAGAGTATCATGACCAGAGATTTGAGGCAGACATATACCCGTTTTCCGACGAATATGCCACTATCGAGCTTGAACTGTCTGACGAGCATCAGCAGATAGATATGCCGCCCTTCATAACTGTGATAAAAGAAGTCACCGGCGATCATGATTATTCTAACGCTGTACTTGCGTCAAGGCAGTCATTTCCGTCAATATGAACCGTTCCTGTCGGAAAGCATCAGCTCTTCCGCGTTCTTCAGCGCAGTATCCGTGATATTATCGCCCACCATGATGCGTGCGATCTCACGCTTGCGTCCCTCGGTATCAAGATGATGCACCGCCGTGAATGTACGGCTGCCGTCGGACGCCTTTTCTATAAGAAGATGCTCATCTGCCATAGCCGCAAGCTGAGACAGATGCGTAACACATATGACCTGTCTGGATCGTGATACCTGATGCAGCTTTATTGCTATCTTCTGTGCTGCACGGCCACTGACTCCCGTGTCTATCTCATCGAATATGAGTGTGCCTATATCATCTCTTTCCGAGACTACATTTTTAAGCGCGAGCATTATTCTTGAAAGCTCACCGCCCGATGCTATTTTAGAAAGAGGCTTGAGCCCCTCGCCCTTATTTGTGGCAATGAGAAATTCAACCGTGTCAAGCCCCGTGCCTGTGAGCTTGCCCTGCTTTATATCAACTTTTATCTTCACATCAGGCATATTGAGGAAAGAAAGCTCCTCCTCCACCTGAGCC
>JAFPPJ010000310.1 GCA_017410745.1 Oscillospiraceae bacterium | reverse complement strand
CTACCACGGTGCTGCCGATGTAAGTATAGGGCTTGACGGGCTTGTCGCCGCCCCTGAGGTCGGTATTGCGCTCCTCTACGGTCTGCACCTTCGTTGCTACATAGTTGGTATTGATGAGAGCACCGTTATAGGGCTCGGATTTTGATGTCTGATGCCATTTGTTCGTCATTACATCGTTGTACTTGGAGAAATGCGCGAGACACATCTCAAAATAGAATATCGCTGCTGCGATACCGAGTGCGACTATGCAAAGCAGTACGCACAGTACATAATATCTCTTTTTGATCCTCATATTTGATCCTCCTTATACCGATCTTTAGTCCTTGTCTTCTATGCGTTTCTTGCCCTTCTGTGCCGCATACGCGAATACTCCTGCCACAAGTGCGGGGGTGAGCGATGCGCCGAGTACGATGAGCTTAGCGGTCACCGACGGGATTATCACGGGAAGCTCGTACTCCATGCCCTTTATTGCGGCATCGGCACATTCCTCGGCGGATATCCCCCTGAAGAAGCCCGTTATGCCTGCGGTGCTGTTGAAGTTGGTATCAACAGGGCCGGGGCAGAGCACCGATACCTTGACGGGGCTGCCGTTCACGAGCTGTTCGAGCCATACTCCCTGTGTCTGCCGCACCACGAATGCCTTTGATGCGTAGTAGGACGACATGAGAGGGCCGGGCATGAAGCCTGCGATAGAGCCCACATTCAGGATATAGCCGCGTCTGTTCTTCTCAAATTCCTCGAGGAACAGCTTGAACAGCAGCTGCATCGCACGGACATTCAGGTCGATGAGAGCGGCCTCACGCTCTGCATCGGTCTCGGTGAACCTGCCGTATATGCCGAAGCCCGCATTGTTTATCAGTATGTCGGGACTATACGCCTTTGCCTGCTCGAACAGGGATACGCAGCCTGCTGTGGTGGAAAGGTCTGCGGTGATGACGATGCTCCTGTCACGGCCGAGCTCCTCCGACAGCCTTTCAAGGGCGGCGGAGTTCCTGCCCGAGAGTATCACGAAGCAGCCTCTGCGTGCAAGACCTCTTGCCATAGCCTTGCCTATGCCGGAGCTTGCCCCTGTAACGACTGCGATGTGTCCTGCATTTTTACCGAATCTCATCTGTATTTTCTCCTTTCGCTCCTGCGGAGATCTCGCAGATATTTCTTTATTCCGTCACGGGTGCTTATGTACATATCAATGACCGACTTCTTGTCGGATGCGTCCGCATGGCCGCCACCGTACAGCACTCGCTCGAGTATGAATGCTGCGGGGGTGAATGATGTGCCTGCCTTCTTGTCGATCTTGCTCGAAAGCTCGTAGGCTGTGAGCGAGGGGGCATTCTTCACGAGCCTGCCCGATTTGCTCCTGATGCGGTCATATGCGACTATCGCGCTCTCATCGGGGGTGCAGCGCTCGAGCCTTGAAAGGAAGCGGCTCTCCGCTATCACGGGGATGAGTGCCACGCCGATTATGACTATCGCAAGTATGATGCCGGATATGATGAACATGGTCATCATAAGGTCGGTGTCAAAGGTGAGATTTGAGAGCAGTCCGCCTGTGGGACGCTGCATATCGTTGTAGTCGCCGGGCACGGTGGGCTCGAATACCGTCCAGCCCAGACCGTAGAGGAATACCTCGGGGTATGCATGGGAGCCGGAATCCTTGACGAGCCATATATTATCGGTGGAGGAGGGGTCTGCCATATATCCCTCGCAGTACCTTGCGGGTATGCCCACGGCGCGCGCCATCAGCACATATGCGGATGCATAGTCCGAGCATGAGCCCCTCTTTGACGTGAAGAGGAAGTGCTCGGGGGTGGTGTCGGCGGAGATATACTGCAGGTCGTAGGTATAGCCGTTGGTGAGGAAATATGTGGCAAGGGCGTTTGCCTTCTCCCAGTCGTAGGTATATCCCTGTGTTATCTGCTCGGCGAGCTCGCGTATATCATCGGATATGAGAGCGGTGTTCGCCTCGGTCATCGCCTTGTATTCAAGTGCATCCTCGGTGACGGCGATATGGGACTCCACACGCTCTGCCAGAGCGTCCTCGCCCGCATCCGTGAGTATCTCGTCCATCTCTCTGAGCATAGTCAGGGAGGTATCAAGATCAATATCTCCCGCACGCAGAGAGAACCAGTAGCTGCGGGGGAACACCTCGTCGCGGCACTGCACGGCATAGGTGAAGTTGTAGGGGTGGGTGGTGGTCCTGAAGCGGAATACGCCGTTTTTCGTAACGCCGTATTCGTCTATCTGCCTGTTCCCGTAGGGATGCACATCTATTATGCGCGCGGGTGAGAGGAAATACATTGCGGGGAATGACTCCGAGGATACCACGCAATTTATGGTGTCGTCGGTAAGGCCGGTGAATTCCATGAACCTTCTCTGGTTGTATTTCTCGGCAAAGCCTTCCGACAGCTCGTTGGTGCGTATCAACGCCCGTCTGAGCTCCGTCAGGCTGAGATCGCTGTACAGGTCGCTCCATTCCTCAGTGGTGTAGGTGATGTCGCTGTAGTCGCTGCCCTGATTGTTCCAGCGGTCGATGGAAAAGTCGTAGAAGTCGAAGCACTGTCTCTTGAAATACGGTGCATAGGGGATCTCCACGGTGTAGAGCCTGCGCTCCTTGAAGTCTCTGTACCGGTCGGCATTGCCCGACATCTCGGTGAAATTGGAGTATTCGCCGTTTAGCTGTTCGTCCACGGCATTGTCCATGAACAGCGCTTCAAATCTGTCGTAGTACCGCGCTTCCTCTTCCTTGGGTATGGCTGAGGATACCACGAGAAGCACGAATATGAACATGGCTGCGGAGAGTATGGATGCCTGCCTGCCCGAATTGATGGTCTTCTCCTCGCGCCTGCCTCTCGAATATGCGAGGAATATCGCAACATTGAGCAGAGCGATGAGGGAAAGATAGATCGTGTCTATTTCCGACAGCACCTTTACGTACAGTGCGCAGGGCACTATGCTCAGCAGCGTCAGGAACATCATGCGGTAGAGCACATCCGTGAAGTAGTACACCACCACGGAGAAGAAGGGCACGAAGCTTATCATGAGTGCGACCAGGTATTCCGCTCGTGTGGATACCTTTTCAGAGCCCGTCAGCAGCCATCGCTGGAAGGTCAGGCCGTAGTCGCCGCCCGATATCAGATCGAAGAAGATCTTCATTGCGGCAAGTATCACCACGCCCATGAGAGCGCCGCCGATGAAATTGTGCTTCTTCACAAAGCCGCAGAATGCGAACAGTCCGATATTCAGTGCCGCAATGGGTATCAGCCATACGAATGTGGGTATATCGGAACGGTATATGTCATATACCGAGAGCGACAGCACACATGACAGCAGGAACGGCAGTATCAGGCGCTTGTATCTGTCAAGCAGATGTTGTATCTTTGACATTTGTTATTCCTTTATTCAGTCGGAGATCTCCTCTTCCATAAGCTCGGGCACGGTCACGGCGGCAGCCACAACGGATGTGAACTGATCCGAACCGAGGGCTTCATTGAGTGAGAGATCGTAGTACGGGGTGCATATCACGGATACGCTTCCCTTCTGCTCGGAAAGCTCGTCCTTCGGGAGACGTGCCACAGCCTTGTCGGTGCAGGTATAGGACGCAAGAGCCGTCTGCAGCTGCACAAGGTCGTTCTCATCCGCAAGGGGGAAATGCTGCCAGCCGTCATTGTCGCAGAAGAAGAAGCTGACGGTGTAGTTCTCCCGTATGAATGAACGTGCGATGCCGAGACCGTATTCCACCGACCACTGCACCGCAAGCTCGGTCAGCTCCTCGGTGGAGTTGCCGATGATGCGCTGTGATGAGTGGAACAGCGGTGCCTTGATATTGTTCCGGTCAAGGTAGTGGTCGAGCACGATGGAGACGGCACTTGCGGCGGTCTCATCATCGAGCCTTACAAGGAGCATGCCGCGCTTTGCGGACTGCTTCCAGTTGATGCGCTTGAGCGGGTCGCCGGGGACATATTCCCTGTTGTCATAGCCGGGGAAGCCGCCGTAGCGCGCATTTGCGGAGGATACGGTGTCCTCGCTGTCGTCTGCCATTGCTGTGAGCTCCGATGCCTGCCTGAGTATGCGGTTGTTATAGGGCACTTCCGCGATATCGGGTATGACGTTGAGCTTCAGGTCGAGCCTTTCGGGATCGGCATTTTTCAGCCTGAATGTGAATATTCCGAGATAGTCGGTCATATACACATCTGATATGCCTGCCTTATACGGGCCGCTTATCTTTGCACGGTATTCGAGGGTGATATTCTCCTCCGACAGCGGCATGACCGAGCAGGAAAATTCCGATGCTGTCAGGTCTGCGCCCATTACCTGCCGTCCGCTCACGAATATGGGCGGGGAGGGCAGCCACATGGAATTGCCTATGGTGACATCCACGCTTATCTTGTCGCCCTTGGTGAGGGTGACGGACTGTGTGTCGGACACTACATATATCCTGTTGCGGAATATCAGCGAAAGCAGTACGGACAGCAGGGGAGCGGCAAGGAATGCCGCAAGCAGGAACCAGCCGACCCTGCCGCTCAGATATAGGGCGAATATCACCGCAAGGGCAATGGATACGGCATAGTTGAACAGCCCCGACGTTATGTTCTTTTTCTTCATGTATCGGTACCTTATCAGGGTTTAGGGTTTAGGGTTTAGGAAAGTCCGGAGTTTGGAGTTTCACACAGTGTGGAGTTATCGCGCTCTGAAAAGTAAAGAACGGACACTGCCAAACGAAGTAAAGCCTTTTCTTTGTGCTTTCTCATCGCTCCCGCTTAAACAGCGGCTTAAGTCAAATGATTATGTCCCGTCAGTAACTCCACACTTATTTAACGGGTACGTTTACGCTCGTGAGTATCTGCCGGATAGCGCCTTCGTTGCTGCCGCAGGCAGATCTTCCCTTGGGTGTGAGTATTATGCGGTGCGCGAGCACAT
>JAFPPJ010000024.1 GCA_017410745.1 Oscillospiraceae bacterium | reverse complement strand
TATCATAAGATCATAAGGAATACATACTGGCAAAAAAGGACGAAAAGCAAAGGGAGGGTGTGCTTACCCCCCGCCAGCAGCGATATGCCATAGTAACAGGGATACTTATCCTCGTTCTTCTGAGTATTGCAGCTGCCTTTGTCTATCGGGTGTACCTGAAAACAGAATCCTCCTGCTATGACGACCTTGCAGTACAGACCGAAGGCGCCATAGACGGCCTGGAAGCCAACCTCAGGAGTGACAGGACGATGCTCCGCGTTATCGCAGGGCTCATCGGCAATGCCGAGGATATAGATTCAATAGAGGTCAGCGGATATCTTGCGAATTATGATATAAACAGCATGATAACCCAGATAGGCGTGCTCCTCCCGGAAGACCGGGTAGTGCTTTCCAAAGGGCAACGCAGCAATTTTGAAGGCAAACTGGATTTTGAACATGAATCCATCCTCGGGGAGCATATAAGCGAGCCGCAGCCATCTGCTGTAAATCCGAATATAAATGTTATACGCAGCTATGTCCCCATTCGCAAGGACGGGATCTGCATAGGTGTGCTTTACAGTGCAGCCAACCCCGAAAACATAGCAAAGGCGTGGATACCCAGCATATACGAAAAAAAAGGCTACTGCTATGTGGTAGACCGCAGGACAGGCGAGATCATCATCAACTCCTCCAACGATCAGATCAGGAATATCAATGATATCGCCTTCACGCAGATAAACAGCTCCTATACCAAGGAAGGCACCATCAGCGACATCCTTGGCGGAAAGAAGGGCTATTCCGTATTCAATTCCGATGCCAAGAGCGAAAATCTCTATATGTGCTATCTGCCGTTCGATATAGAGGACTGGGAGATGGTGGCTCTTGTCCCCGAAAGCGCTGTATTCTCGGATGTAACGCCCATCAGGACCGGCGTGTACAAGATAATCGTATTGTTTGCCATTCTGGTGCTGATATATTCCATCTGGCTTATACGGGAGATACGCGCATCCATCGCGGAGACCGAGCACAAGGCAAACACAGATGCCCTCACAGGTCTGCAGAACCGCAACCGCTACGAGGCATATCTCAAAAAGCTCGAAGGCACGGCAGACAGGATCATCTGTATATACATAGATGTGAACGGCCTCCACGAGGTCAACAACAGCAAAGGCCACTATGCAGGCGATCAGATGCTGCGCTTTATTGCCGATACTCTTAAGATAGAGTTCGGCGGTGACCATATATACCGCATCGGTGGTGATGAATTCATCGTATTCGAGTCGGGTAAAACAGAAAGTGAGGTAAATGCGTGCCTTGCCGCTTTCAACGATGCTCTGCAGAGGAATGACTATCACGCAGCAGTGGGCATCGGTATCCGAAGCGGTGATATGAGCATGGACGCCCTTATAAAGAACGCCGAGCAGGAAATGTATGAGGCAAAGCAGAAATACTATGAACAGATAGGCAAAGCGATGAGAGTATAGACAAGGAGGAACGAGAATGAAGAAAAATTCCCTTCCAAGGATCACCGCCTGTGTCCTCGCTCTGCTCACGGTGTGCGGCTGCTCAAAAAAGCTGCCTTCACTGGAGAATGAAGACAACAGCGCCAACGCAGAAAAAAACATCTACAACATCGTCTATTTCGGCGAGATAGAGACACTGAACTACCTCAAGACCGATACCGAGGTGGATTACGCACTGTGCTCCAATCTTGTGGATAATCTCATAGACTACGATAAATACGGGAATATCGTCCCGGGGCTGGCGGAAAGCTGGTCTCATAACGAGGATATGTCCGTCTGGACCTTCAAGATACGCCGCGGCGTGAAATGGGTGGACTGTGACGGCAACGAGGTGGCAGAGGTCAAGGCAGATGACTGGGTAGCCTCCGCACAGTACATAAACAATGCCGCAAATGAATCGGATAATCAGTATATCTATGATGTGGGCGGCAATGTGCATAATGTCCAGAACTACTATGACTACACCGAATACATGATGAAGAGCGACGGCGGAAGGCTCACCACCGATGAGGACGGCGAGGAGCTCGTCCCCGTGGAGGAGGTAAAGCCCGAGGATATAGGCGTGACTGCAGTTGATGACTACACACTGGTCTACACTCTCGATCATCCCTGCTCCTTCTTCCTGAGCTGCCTTTCCTATTCCGCATATATGCCCGTAAACAGGGACTTTCTCAACAGATCAGGGGATATGTTCGGCAGGAGCAAGGAAAATATCCTCTACAACGGTGCATTCAGACTCGCCGAGTTCATCCCGCAGGAAAAGCGCACCCTTGTAAAGAACGAGACCTACTGGGACAAGGATAATGTACACATCGACGAGATCAATGCCAAGTACAGGAAGGATGCATCCGAGGTCTCCACAGAGAGTTTCCTGAACGGCGATATAGATCAGATACTTATCGGCGTTGACGATATGGATAAATGGATGGCAGACCCGGAAACAGCCTCACAGATCCACAGTATGCGCCCCGATATCGCATACAGCTATTTCTACGGGTTCAACTTCAAGCCCGAGTTCGGTGCAAAATACGAGCCCGATAACTGGAGCAAGGCAGTGGTAAATGAGGATTTCAGGAAATCCATCATGTATTCCCTGGACAGGAGAGCCCTTGCCGAGGTATATGAGCCCTACAATCCCGACATACTCCTGCAGAAGACTATCACCCCCGAGACCTTTGTTTCCACAGGAGGAAAGGACTACACCGATTTCCCGCCCTTTGAGCAGATAATGGCAAAGGAAACCTTTGATACCGCACTTGCACAGAGTCACAGGGACAAGGCACGCACCGCTCTTGAAAAAGAGGGTGTCACATTCCCGGTCAAGGTGCTGCTCCCCTATAACCCCGCCATAAACAACTGGGAGAATGAATGTCAGGTAGCCAAGAAACAGCTTGAAGACTGTCTTGGTACCGATTATGTAGATGTCATAGTAGAGCGCGGCCCCGATACAGGATTTCTCTCCGCAGTTCGCCGCAGCGGCAAATATGCACTGCTGCTCTGCAATTACGGTGCAGACTTTGCAGACCCTGCCACCTACGCCGAGCCCTTTACCGCTGACAACAACTTCTCCTTCTGGGATAAGTCCGAAGACCCGGAGATAAAGGCGCTCTTTGCAGAATACATCGATCTGGTAAACAAGGCATCCGTTACCTATGATGACATAGGAAAGAGATATGAGCTCTATGCAGAGGCTGAGGCTCTGCTCATAGACCATGCCATAGTGTGCCCCAGCCGTGTGAGCAACGGCGACGGCTATGTAGCCGACCGCCTCAGTCAGTTCGATGGTCAGTTTGCCCCCTATGGTCTTGCACGTTCACGCTACAAGGGCATGGTGATACATGAAAGGTCCATGAGCATGGAGGAATTCAACGCCGCCTATGAACAGTGGGAACAGGAAAGGCTGAAAAACACGAAGTGATGACCCTCTGATCTGTAAATTCTCCGTTGCGGCATCACAGAAAGCATCTGCACCGATACCCTTGCCTCACCGCAAGGGTATCTTTTTTTGCCGACGCATGGGATACCGGCATAAAAATTTCACGCAGATACAATAAAATATTTGACAATATTTTAAAGATGTGATAT
>JAFPPJ010000309.1 GCA_017410745.1 Oscillospiraceae bacterium | reverse complement strand
CCCTTCTGCAAAAAGGCATAGACGTGCTCCTGAAAGGACGCACGAGCTTTATCATCGCACACAGGCTCTCGACTATCAGGAGCTGTGACCGCATAATGTTCATCGATGAAAAGGGCATCACCGAATGCGGCTCCCACGACGAGCTTATCGCTCTGCGCGGAAAATACTACGAACTCTACACCTCGCAGGCAGTATGATCATACATGCAGCTCAGGCCATATGACCTGAGCTGATGTTTTGTTTTGCCGTTTCAGGTTTTGATGCCATATGTAGTGAATAAATATTCGACTTATCTATTGTATTTGTTCGATCAATATGGTATAATATAATAGGATTACTGTAATACACGTTTACGGAGCTGATCAAATGAAGGATATATGGAAACATATCTTCGGTACCGCATGGGACGAGCTTAATATATTTTCCCCCGATATAGGCGGATTTCTTATAAATGAAGCTGACAAGACCGTAATGATAGATGCCAATGCTGCGCGTATGCTCGGACTCCCCTCCGAGCCCGGATATGACCGCATACAGGCTGTCATGAAGGCTTTCAGCGATCAGAGCATGGAAGAATCTCCCCTGTCTTTCAGGACATTTTCCGCAGGGCAGGATCTGACTGCGGTCATCATACGCATCAACCGCATCTCGCAGAACGACCCCAAGCTGTGCGGCAGAGGGCATATGATAGGTGCTCTCGCATCCGCATCCGAAAGAGCTCTGCTCGCTATGATAGAGATACAGTCCTTTGAAGGCATACCGCCTGCATTCACGATACTCAATGTGATAAACTCCATATCCGAGATAGAGCCTTCTGCTCTCATCTCACGATGCGGCAAGCGCAAATACTGGATATTCATCCCAGATGCAGGTGATAACGGACTTGAGCGTCTGCAGGAGATACAGAAGGAAGCTCTTGAATCCCTGGACAATATCACTTTCACCGCAGGCATCTCGTCCTCTGATAAGGATCCTACCGTCCGTATGGATACCGCAGAATTCATGCTGTATCAGGCAAATGCCGCAGGAAAAGGCACTATACTCAACTTCTCGCAGGAGCTGTATGACAACAGGACTGTCGATCTTGACCTTGCCCGCAACTTTACAAGGCTTGTGGATGAAAACCTGTTCGTATACAACTTCCAGCCGATAGTATCCGCTCATGACGGCTCTATATTTGCCTATGAAGCACTTATGCGCACAGAGAGCAGCATAGGTCTTTCGGCTGAGCAGGTCATACTCTACGCATCTCAGTCGAACAGGCTCTATGATGTGGAGCGCTGCACGATGCTAAATGCCCTGCGCACCATAGCAAACCACCGTGAGGAATTTTCCGACAGGAAGCTGTTTGTAAACTCGATATCCGCATATATCCTTACGCCCGAGGACTGGCAGAATCTTGAACGTCAGTACGGCGATGTGATGGATCATCTTGTTATCGAGCTAACCGAACAGACACAGGTGGCTGATGAAAAGCTTGCGAGCATAAAGGAGCGCTTGCACAAGAGCGGCATATATCTTGCGATAGATGACTACGGCACCGGATATTCAAATACATCCAACCTGCTCAGATACAGCCCTGATTTTGTCAAGATAGACCGTGCGCTGATAGACGATATCAATAAAAAGCCCAAGATACAGCAGCTTGTATCGAGCATAATAGAATTCATCCATTCCAACGGATATATCGCACTTGCAGAGGGCGTGGAGACCTACGACGAGCTCAAGGTGATGATAAAGCTTGGCGCTGATCTGATACAGGGCTTCTACACCGCCCATCCAAAGACATATATACAGTCCACCATATCCGAGAATGTGGTGAATGAGATCATTCGCATAAACACGGAGCTTATCGGTGAGATATCAAGATACTATCATCCTGCGGAGGGCGAAGTCATAGACCTGTATTCTCTCGCAGCAGGACATTATTCCGCGATATTCATAGACAATTCCGATATCGTCATAAAAGGCACCGATACCGGTGCTGCGGTAAATATTCCCATCGTGATAAAGGACGGCATCGTCACAAAGATCACATTCCATAATATATGCCTTACCACAGAAAAGGAAACTCCCCTTGTGGACATAGGCAGCGGCAGCACGGTAGAAATAGAGCTTATCGGACATAACAGGATGATCAAGCGCGGTATACATGTGCCTGTTGACTCCTCACTCAAGATCACGGGTACGGGAGCACTTGAGATACAGGCCGCCTCCACAAGCTCCTACGGCATCGGCTGCGATAAGGACTCGAGCTACGGTGAGATAGTCATAGCATCATCGGGCAGGCTCACCATATCCTCATTGGGCGATACCTCTGTCGGCATAGGCGGCGGCAAGAATGACAGCGGTTCCGAGATACGCATAGTCAGCGGCGACGTCCGCATCACCTGCGAAGGCAGTGCTTCCGTAGGTGTCGGCACTCTTTACGGGAATGCCATCACCACTATCTCGGACTGCTCAATGTCCGTACTCACCAATGCTTCCGACTCCGTTGGCATAGGCTCCATAAACGGCGAAGCAGTGATATCCATGATGAATTTCCGCATATTCGTCGATCTTTCGGGTCTCAATCTCTGCGGTATTGGTATAATACGTTCGGGCAAAGGCAGCATATTTATCAGTGACGGCAGCCTGTTCGGCGACTTTCACGGCAGATGTATAAGATCTATCGGTACAGACAAGGGCGATGTTGACATCACTATCAGAAACGCCGATGTAAAGATGGAGTGCGGCGGCAATACCATCACAGGTATCGGAGATGCAGAGGGCTCCGGCAATATCGAGATACAGAAGAGCAAGATAGATCTCACTCTGCTTGCAAAGGATCACGAAGGCATCATAAGCAAGACAGGCACTGTGAACGTCATATCTACAATAAGCAATATCAAGACAGGCTGACGGCTGTTGGCCTGTATCAATTCAAAAAGAAGGTTATTTATGTACCGTTTCCATATTCCTGATTTTGTCAGACATTTCAAGCTGAATATCATGCTCGCAGATATGATGAAAAGGTCGCCCGAGGCTTTCATGGAGGGAGCGGAGATCGCATCAGTATACGGCATATTCCCGAATATGCTCTGGAACGGCGGAAGGTTTCTTCACGGCGGTTGCGATGCCCGCGTAATGAGAGAGATACTTGCACAGTTCAACAAGCGCGGGATCGCCTGTCGCTTCACTCTTACAAATCCTCTGCTCAAAAAGGAGCATCTCGACGACCCGTTCTGCAACTCCATAATGAAGGCAGCAAACAATGGTCTCAATGAGGCTATCGTATTCTCTCCCCTGCTTGAAGAGCACCTCAGGAAACACTTCCCGGGCATGAAGATCACATCCTCCACCTGCAAGCAGATAGAAGATGAGAAGGAGCTTGCGTCCGAACTCGAAAAGGACTATTCCCTCGTAGTGCTCGACTATAACTTCAACAATAACTTTGATGTACTTGAACGTCTCCCCCACAAGGAGAAGGCAGAGCTTCTGATAAATCCGTGCTGCACGCCTCACTGCAGGCGCAGGGGCGAGCATTACCGCAGTATAGGGCGCTCACAGATCAAGGTAACAGAATCGCTTGAAAAGACGGGCAAGATATGCGAGCCCGAGCCCTTTGAATGTGAATGTATGCTCAAGAATCTGTATCAGACCGTATCATCGCCCCTGCATATATCCCCCGATGCGCTGTATGGACGGTATGCGGAGATGGGCTACCGCAATTTCAAGATAGAGGGGCGCAGCGTCCCCGATCTTAATGTGCTCGAAAACTATATGTATTACATGGTCAAGCCCGAGCACAGAGATGCGATAAGACTTGAAATGACACTTCGCCTTACCAAGAACATAAAGTATTTCTGATACTGTCGGAGGGGAAACTATGGGCGGACATGATGTATATCTTTACGGACAGATACTTGCTACACGCTCTATCCTCCTGCGTGACGGATTTCTGAAGCCCGATGAATATTCCGAAATAAGCGCTCAGTATTTCCTGCCGGGCGGAGAAACGGGCACAGCTGCGACCGTGCTGTCCTCTCTTGGTGTATCGGTAAGGATGGACGGCACATGGATAGGCACAGAAGTCGCACCCGTAATTAAGGAGTTCTATAAGAACAAGAGCGTAGACCTGTCATCGCTGTATTTTCGCGATGATGACCCGGGCGTTATCGACACGGTGGTCATCGCAGGACTTGTCCGCTCCCCTATGGGCAGGTTCCAGACACTGTTCTCATCGGGAGAACGCTGGTGGAACATACCGCGTGAGGAAGACATTATCGGATGCAGAGCCGCAGGGGTAGACCCGTATTTCTTCAATGAATCGCTGCTTGCTGCACAGTACTGCGTAAAGCACGACATACCATATGTCACGATAGACTGTGCGCATGACTCATATCTTCACAGAAATGCTGCTGTCAATGCCATATCCCATGAGTTCACATCCATCCATTACCCGGATATGACGCCCGAACAGATAATGGCTGTCATGACGGAGGAGACCGACGGTCTGACCATACTCACACAGGGCAAAGACGATATGCTGTACGGCAGGCGCGGCAATATCAAAAGGATGAAGACCTTCGACACAGAGGTGCGCAGCACACTCGGCGCAGGCGACACCTTCAAGGCGGGCTGTGTTTACGCTGTGATGCACGGAATGGACGATGATTCTCTTGTACGGTTTGCAAGTGCGTGTTCTGCTGTTGCGATATCACGCTTTCCACTGCCGCTTTTCCCGCCAACTCTCCCGGAAGTGCTATCTCTCATATCACAATAGACAAAAGCTGTATCGTGTTGCCGATACAGCTTTTTATGTAAATCATTGAAACATCTAATAAGCACTAACTTAATCTCAGGAATTATCAGAAATTCTGCAAAGCTTCTGAAACCGGTTATCCTGTCGCCCTGTCCGTATCCGTATCATCTGTTGTCTATCTTTTCGGGATACATATCATGATGTGACAGTCTTTCCCATGCAAGCTGCTCAAACTTGGTGCCGGGTCTGCCGTAATTGCAGTACGGGTCGATGGAGATGCCTCCCCTTGGAGTGAATTTGCCCCATACCTCGATGTATCTCGGATCCATCAGTTTTATGAGATCCTTCATGATTATATTCACGCAGTCCTCGTGGAAATCGCCGTGATTGCGGAAGCTGAAGAGATACAGCTTCAGGGACTTTGACTCCACCATCTTCACATCCGGGATATACGATATATATATGCATGCGAAGTCGGGCTGCCCTGTTATGGGACAAAGGGATGTAAATTCCGGGCAGTTGAACTTGACAAAATAGTCATTTTCCTGATGCTTGTTCTCGAATGTCTCCAGCACATCGGGACAGTAATCGGTGGGATATTTAGTCTCTCCGCTGCCCAAAAGCGATAATTCTTCACTGTTTCTCATATTTTTCTCCGTTCGTTATGGAATGAGGAAGCACGACCGTGATCTTTGTACCTATGTCCTTGAATGACGTTACCTTGAAGTAGCCCTCATGTCTGTCTACGATAAGCTTTGCTATGGAAAGTCCCAGACCTGTACCGCCGGATTCGCGGTTCCTTGCGGGGTCGGAGCGATAGAAGCGGTCAAAGATATGCGGTATATCCTCGCTGTCCATGCCTATTCCCGTATCAGCCACCTCAAAGCAGGCCTCGCCGTTATCGCCGTTCATCACACGCAGTGTGATCTTGCCGCCCGAGGGGGTATACTTCTTCGCATTGTCCGCAAGTATCCTGGCAGTTTCTTTGAGCATGGAAAGGTCTCCGCTTATGGTTATATCATCCTTGAGGTCGCAGACATATTCGTGATCTTCGTCGATCATCACATGCTCATTGTATATCTCACGCATCATATCAGTAAGTGAGAATTCCGTCATGTTCATGGGCTGTCTGCCGTTGTCGCTCCTTGATATGAACAGCAGCTGTTCCACAAGCCTGTTCATATTCTCAGATTCCTTGCGTATCGCCGTGATGCCCTCATCAAGCACGCTCTCATCATCCTTGCCCCATCTTGCCAGCATATCGGCATAGCCCTTTATTACTGCGATGGGTGTACGCAATTCATGTGATGCATCCGAAACGAATCTGGTCTGAGAAGCATAGGACTCTCTCATGCGGTCAAGCAGGAGATTTATGGAATCCTCCACGCTTTTCAGGTCACGGTTGCCGGTGGAGATATGTATATCCGAAAGCGGGTCAAGTCTCTCTATAGCGTGTTCGATATCGTCAAAGGGGGTATACTTCGCTTCTGCGATCTTGTTCGCGGTGATCGCTATCTTATTTATGGGAGCAAGTGCCTTCTTTGCCCTGAAATATGCGGGCAGGAAGGAGAATGTCCATATAAGCGTCTGTATTATTCCAAGCACGCTTATCCAGTGGAGCATAGAGTGCATGAATTCACCGCAGGATACGGAATATGTGCCGAACTCATAGGATATAGTACCGAGCTTTGCCCATACGCCGTGAGCAGTTTCATCAATATTTATGCTCCTTGAGATCGCGGGATATACCCCTCCCATATATGCACATTCAGTGGAATAGCACCAACTGAACACCGAAAAGATTATAATAAGCAGATCGCATACCAGCCATGTGAAAAGCCGCTCTATCTGTATATTTGCGGCAAAGCGGCCTGCGATAGAACGGCTGTCATTCATAATATCACCCTATCACCCGATCTTGTATCCCACACCTCTGACAGTCTGGATGTATTTCTTGTCCGTGACTGCTTCAAGCTTCTGACGGACATATCTTATATATACATCCACTACATTGGTCTCGCCGAAGTAGTCATAGCCCCAGACCTTTTCGAGGAGCTGTTCGCGGGAAAGCACGATAGATACGTTCTCAAGCAGCGCTTCAAGCAGTCCGAATTCCTTTAGTGTGAGCTCGAGCGGAGTGCCCTCCACCGTGACTGTATGCTTTGATGTATCCATCACTATACCGTTATATGATATCATATTGTCCGAGGCCTTTTCCTCTGCACGCGGTGCACGAAGAAGCGCCCTTATGCGTGCAAGGAGCTCCTCTATCGCAAAGGGCTTTGTAAGATAGTCGTTAGCGCCCATATCAAGACCGCTGACCTTATCCATCACCGCATCTCTTGCAGTGAGCATGATAACAGGGATGTTTATCCCATCCCTGCGTATACGACGAAGCACCTCGAGGCCGTTGAGCCCGGGGAGCATGATATCAAGTATGATAAGATCTATATTATTTCCGGCTGATATAACATCTATCGCCTGTCTGCCGTCCGGGCACTTCTCTACTTCATATCCTTCATGCGTCAGCTCAAGCTGCTCATATCGTGCGAGCTGTGCATCGTCCTCTACTATCAAGATCTTAGCCATATTATCATTCCTTTATCCTGATCCTGTATTTTATGCCTGCGGCAAGTGTTATAATAAATATGAGCACCGCAGGGAAATTCCCGGCTATCAGCAGCACCAGCATCAGCAGCAGCGGCAGTTCCGCGGACTTGCCCTTGACATCAATGACAAGGAAGGACTTGAAAAGTACCTTTACCGCAGATATAAAAGTATTCCATGCGGAGTTGATGAACTCCTTGAAGCTGTCTGCATCCGAAGGACGCTTTGCCACAGGGTATACCGCAGCATTTCCGACAAATTCCGCCCCGCTGTCCTTAGGAGCAAGGCCTCTCTTTTCAAGAAGGATCATCGCCTCGAGAAGGTCTCCGCCGCTCTCTTCGATAACAGCAGCTGCTTCTTCGTATGTGATGCCGCATTTTTTTACAAGGATCTCAGCCATCTGAAGTCTGTCCATATTCACTCCATTTATGCGAAAAAGCCCTTATCATCGGAGGATACAGAAGCTTCGTATTCGTACTGGGGAGGCATATCATAGCGAACGGACTGTTCGTTGTTCTGCTGCTGATATGCAGGGCCTGCCGGGCCATAGTTCTGATTATAGTTGGGGCGGGCATACGCCTGAGGCTGAGGCTGTGGGCGGCTCTGCTGTGCATAGCTGCGGGTATAGCCCTGAGCGTATCCCTGCTGCGCATAGCCCTGCTGAGCATAGCCTTGCTGTGCGCGGGCCTGCTGTGCATATCCCTGCTCATACTGTTCCTGTGCTCTCTGAGCGGTCTGTCTCTGATATTCAGCCTTGTAGCT
>JAFPPJ010000308.1 GCA_017410745.1 Oscillospiraceae bacterium | reverse complement strand
CGACGAGGAAAATACTGCCGAGACATGGCGTGACGGTTACTACCATACAGGTGACACTGCATGGGTAGATGAGGACGGCTATTTCTGGTATGTGGGCAGAGTGGACGACGTTATCAAGTCCTCCGGCTACCGCATAGGGCCCTTCGAGATCGAGAGCGTTATCATGGAGCTTCCCTATGTGCTCGAATGTGCAGTAACAGGCGTTCCCGATGAGATACGCGGTCAGGTGGTAAAGGCTACCATCGTCCTCACCAAGGATAAGGCACCCTCCGATGAGCTCGCACAGGAGATCAAGGATTATGTCAAGAACAACACCGCTCCCTATAAGTATCCGAGAGTGGTAGAGTTCGTTGAAGAGCTGCCCAAGACCGTCGGCAGCGGCAAGATCCGCCGTGCAGCCATTCGTGAGATGGATAAGGCAAAGTATCAGAAGTAATATAAGGCAATAAACAACAAGCTCCGGGGCTGTGCCTCGGAGCTTGTATCTTTTATCGTCTGTATCACCCGTGTCACGGAGCATCATCGGAGTCGACCATTATATAGACATTATGGTCTTCCCCATCAATATCCGAACTTACGGAATATCCATCGGGCTCGATCTTCATATAGAGATCATGATCTCCTGCATTTATCCTGATGCAGCATTTGCCGTTCTCATCGAACTTGTCGGTGATGTCTATCTTCTGCTCCCTGTAGTATACATATACGGTGCCGTCGTCATTATATACCACCTCGGGATTGTCCAGCACATCCCTCATGATATCTTCCTCGGTAAGGGGCTGTTCGTTGCCGAATATATCATATGACACGCCGCCGCCCTGTATCTCATGCTGCTCACCGTTCTCGTCCTCATATGTAAGGCTGTACTCGGTGTGATCGTTCTGCTCTATCGTGAGCACCGCATCGGTCTGACCGCCGTGCAGCCAGATCTGCACCTGATGCTGTATGCCGCCTATATCAGCCGCATATGCCGCAGCAGAACCCATGCACACTGCCAGTATCGCAGCACCTATCGCAGCAGCCTTGCTTATATGTCTCTTAGTGGTGTTTTTCATTCCATTTTCCTCCAGTTTCAGTTCCTCGGGGGCATGAAGAACTGAAAAAGCTCTTTTGTAGCGTTCTCTGTCAGTCATTTTCCCATCCCTCCGATAACACATTCTTTAGTATTTTTCTTGCTCTGTTCAGCTGACTTTTAACAGTTCCCTCACGGCTCCCCAGCGTCTCGGCTATCTCTGTCACGCTCATATCTTCATAGTAGAAGAGATGTATCACCGCGCGGTATTTCTTCGGCAGCCTCATTACCGCCTCGAACAGTCCGCTGTCTCCCGGCTCCTCAAACTGCAGCTCATCCATGTAGTCTTCCCATGATACCACATTTTTCCAGCGGAAGGATCTTGTTATGTCCTTTGCCCTGTTTATCGCTGTCCTGAGCAGCCATGCCTTTATATGCTCCGTGCTGTCGTATACCGTATCGCCGAAATGATATTTCGTAAAGGTCTCCTGCACTATGTCGTCGGAATCTGCCTTGTTCCTGCATATGCTGAACGCTGCAGAAAAGACATTGTCCGCATAGGATGCATAGGCTTCTTCTGTTGAAAGTCTCATCTGTGATCGTGTTTCTCCTTTTCTTGAAGGTCCTTCACCGATAATACGATCGAGGGAGCAAAAAGGTTGCAAGAAAAAATATTTTTTTCTGAGGAAAACAGACTTGATCCGTCCCTGCGCTTTGCGAGGGGCGGATCTGCCGTCACTTTATCTCGATATTTCCCGTAGTGGTGGATATGTCTATCCTTCTGCTTCCGTCACCTGCCACATATTCGCTGCCATTTTCGGTATGCTCGTGTCCGCATTTCACCTTGCCCGTGGTAACTGACAGATCAGCCGTGAAGCCGCAGCCTTCCGGGATATCTGCTGTTACGCTGCCGCTTATGGACGATGCATCTATGTCCGCAAACTCACCTGCTGTGATGTTTATTTCGCCTGTGGTGCAGTCAAGGTCTATCCTGCCGGACACTGCTGTGTTCACGCTGATATCGCCGGAGATGATATCTGCATCAAGATCATCCACGCTGTCTGCGGTTATATTCACCGCACCCGTGGTAGTATCAGCATCTATTTTCTTCCATCTGCCGCCGTTTATGGTCACAGTACCTGTGGTCGTGTCTATATCTGCATTTTCGGGCTGTGCATCACGGGGCAGCGTTATGGTCAGCTGCTTGTTCATACCGATAGGCATATTGGCACCCGACTTTGCATACTTTACGGTCAGCACGCCGTTGTTTATCCTCCAGCGCAGCTGCATGTCGCCGCTGATATTGCTGTTGGATCTTTCCTTTATGAGTATGGTATCCTTATCGTGGAACTCCACATTGACAGAGCCCGTTATCCAGTCCACATCAAGGGTGTTCACCCTTTCGCCTATCTCTGCCTCGCCTGCGGTATATTTGTCTGCGTACTCATATCTGTACCAGCCAAAGCCGTCAAAGAACGGGAATATACCCGTGATATCAAACATCCTCGTCAGCACCGATGCGGTCAATGCGATGATCGCCACAGTTATTATAAACCCCTTCATATTATCTTTTCCTCTTCTTGATAATTTCCGATATTGTCAGAACTATTCCTGCTATGCAGCAGCATGCGAAGACTGCCGCCATTCTGTCCGAATTCTGTGTTACATTTATGGCAGTCAGCATATTGAGAAACAGTGCCACATCTGTTGCTATCACTATCAGCGGGCGGTTGCAGCCCTCCGTATACTTTCTCACGGGCTCCGCCTTTATCATGAACGGCAGGAACACCACGCTAAGGCCGAACAGCGCCGCACCCGATACCATCCAGAACCAGTGCCCGCCCGTCGCCAGGGATATCACCCTCAGCAGCACCATCAGGCTTGCTGTGAATGCGCAGAACATCCAGAACAGCTTGTTTCTCTTCACGAATATGGGTACCAGTATCAGCGATGCTGCCACAAGGAGTGCTGCCATCACGATGAACACCCAGCTCATGCCGCCGCTTGCCACGAAGTTTATCCCCAGACACAGCAGCAGAGGGAGCATTATCAGTCCGGACACCGCTCCGCCGAAGCGTGCCGACTGCCTCCTGAATTCCTGTGCCCCGTATTCGAGCACATCACTGCGCTCATATCTGAGCCCTTCTTCTATTTCGTTGTTTTTCAGCATTTCCAGCATATGTGCGCATTCGCTGCACTCTGCAATATGTTCCTCCACCAGCTTTGCGCTTTCTTCGCTGCACGCATTGTCTGCATAGAGCGGCAGAAGATCCTGTATTACATCACAATTTATTTTCATTTTTCCATCCTCTCCTGCAATTTCAGTCTTGCCCGGTGATATGTGACCCGTGCCCAGTTCTCGGTCTTTGAAAAGATCATTCCTATCTCACGGAAGCTCAGCTCTCCGAACACCCTCAGCTCGAACACCTCTCTGAACGGCTCATCGAGCCCATGGAGCGCTATATGTATCCTCAGCGAGGAGTCACGGTCTGTCGCAAGCTGTTCTACTCCGTCAGATGTATCCGGCAGCTCCTCGGGTATCTCTTCAAAGCTGTCCGTCTTGCTGCTGCGGCGCTTCTCATCATAAAAGATGTTCTTTGCTATCGCACACAGCCATGTGATCTCATCGGAGTCCCCGCGGAATTCATCACGCTTTCTGAATGCCCTGAAGAATGTCTCCTGCGTGACCTCCTCGGCGAGCGCGCGTTCCCCCGATAGTGTCATACAGTATGAGAACACCCTCATATAGTGAGCTTCATACAGCTTTCCGATCTCTTCACGGTCCACGATATCACCTCCTTTCTTTCGCTTCCATATATTAGACGCAGAAAAACGGATTTCGTTACAGGTTTTTTG
>JAFPPJ010000307.1 GCA_017410745.1 Oscillospiraceae bacterium | reverse complement strand
ATCATCGCCGGATGCAGTGAGCTCTATCTCGGTGTTCGACTCCATCAGCAGGAACTTGTCATTGTCGAGAGACAGGCGCATGGTGCTGTCGTCATAGGTGAACAGGCGGTCGCCGTTCTCAAGGTTCATGCCCACATACGGTGTCATATCGCCTACATCCGTGCGCACCACGTTCGCATTTCCCACGAGCTCGAACACTTTTATTATTCGGTAGAGATCCTCCGCAGAGCCCTTGTTCGAGAGCATCACTGCGGTGACTACCGACACAGCAGCAGCGACCGAAAGTATCGCAGCCACGAATACCTTGCTGTGCAGAAGAAGAGCCAGCTTTTTCATATCACATCACATCCCCAGTCTTTACTCCCGTGAGAGAGTATACGAACACTTCCTTGGATTTGCCCTTGAGCGGGATAGGCCCCACCGGCTCGGCAATTATCCTGTCCTTGACCTGCTCATAGACATATTCGCTTATGAGCACCTGCCCGCGCTTTGCGTTGGCTTCGAGCCTTGCGGCCGTATTAACGGTATCGCCTATCGCCGTGTAATCCATTCTGAACGAGCAGCCGATATTTCCCACGACCGCCCTGCCGCAGTTCACGCCTACGCCGAAGCCTACGGATTTGCCGTACTTCTCCATGAATTTGCTCTCTATCGCCTCACCGCCCGCAACTATGTCAAGTGCGGTCTGACACGCACGGAAGATATAGTCGTCAAGGTCGAAGGGCGCATTGAATACCGCCATTGTTGCGTCACCGATGAATTTGTCAAGTGTGCCGCCGTTGTTGAATATCGAATTTGTCGTAAGCTCAAGGTATGTATTGAGTATATCCACGACCTGTTCGGGCTCAAGGCTCTCCGACATGGGAGTGAAGCCTCGTATATCCACGAACAGCACCGCCACGTCACGGCTCTCACCGCCGAGCTTGAGCGTGAAGCCGCCCTTTTCCGTGATCTCGTCTACCACCTGCGGAGCCACATACTTCCTGAATGCCTCCGCTATCTGCTTCCTGTCCTGATGCGCCCTGACGTAGTGATGCACCACAGACACCACTATCGCCGCCAGATCCGCCAGCGGGAAATATATCAGCGGCAGCAGTATGCCCTTATTGTGAAGCAGCAGCGCTGTTATGATATACGCCGCTCCCGCGAGCACCGCCGCAGGTATGCATATCTTCAGCTCCGTGTGCCTGTACAGACAGAACAGCAGTCCCGTAAGCAGTGCGCATATCAGCGACACCAGCATCCTGTCCGCCTTCACGGGATATACCCCGTCGAGCAGCGCCTGCGTGACATTCGCGTGTATCTCCGTACCGAACATTATATCGCCGCTGTTGGGCACAGCGTACTGATCGTACAGTCCCGATGCATATGCCCCCACGAAGACTATGCAGTCATGGAACACAGCAGGGTCTACTTCCCCGCTTATCACCTTTGCGATGGGCACTTCCTCATAGTCGCCGGGCTTGCCCGCAAATTCGATATTGAGCTTGCCCATATCCGTGACGGGCTCACGCTCCCCTATGCCCATATCCTTGCAGTAGCGCCTGTATGCCCTGTACGCAAGGCTCTCCATGGCCTCGCCCTCAAAGCTGTATGTGACGGGTACGGAGCGCACCACGCCGTCGATGTCGGGGAAGGAATTGACAAAGCCGTAGTCACATCCCGCGATGGGCTTGTCCACCGAGTCGGCGTTGAAGTTGTCGATATACACCACGCCGCCCTCGGAATAGCGGTAGTCGGTGCGGAAGTTGATATTTGCGCCCGCTATGACGTTGCGCCTTTCGGCCGCCTCGATGAATGCCGCATCGCCTTCTTCATCCATGCTGCCGAATATCATGATATCGAATACTATCTCTGCGGGCTCGTCCCCGAGAATATCTATCAGATCGGCGTACACCTGTCTCGACCATGTGCCCATAGGCCCCAGCTCGCGTATAGACAGATCGTCTATGCCGATTATCTTTATCTTGTTGTTTATGGCACGCGGCTGCTGATACGCACGGTCGGTGAGTATCGTATCGAGCGCGCTGAATATATCGAAAAAGCACACCGCGAATGCGATGACCACTATAAGCAGTGTCTCCGAGATATTCTTGACTATATCGGTCTTCTTCATATTATCCCCCGTATGCGTGCATATGATGCAGCCTGTGCCGCACCTTCATTTTCGCATACATATACATAATAAAGTATATCACATTCAAACCCGTTTGTCAATCGCCACCCATTTTAAATCTGCCTATAGATGCGGATATGATGCCGCTTGCAGGCCATCGGGAAACCGCTCGCAAATTTTACATTTCATACACATAAGAAATACAAATATTTTACATTTACGCTGTCCAAAATTATGATATACTTATTATGAAATAGTGTATGCTGTCGACGCACAGCTGCATACGAAGGGGAGGATATTATGAAAAGACCAAAGCGGCTGCTCGGCATCATAGCGGCACTTGCCGTCATGACGAGCACCATCGCGCCCGTATACGCAAATCAGGTTGATCCCGAATGGTACAGCCTGTATGAAGAGGGCGGGTACGAGGATGACACAGAGGACACCGAAGACGACACCGCAGAAGAGGATGACCCCTACTCAGTGGAGGCTCCCACCGCAGTACAAGCCCCCGCACAGACCCCTGCAGAGACAGACACCATAACAGACACCGTAAAGCCGGACGACAGCGCACCGGAGGAGAAAGTCACCCTCGGCATGTCCCTCCATCTTGATGAGCTCGAGGAGGATGATGTAACGAAGGATGACGTTGACTGGTGCGAATGGGATCCTGTCACAGGCACTATGACACTCAAAGGGCAGCTCCCCGATACCTCATTGAGCAGCACTTTTGCCGATCAGGCAGGCATAGATAAGTCGCTGATAAAGAAAGTATATGCGTCTCCCTATGGTGCAACGGCAGGCGCAAAGCTTGATTATGCTTTCTACGGACTGACAAATCTTCAGGAAGCATATCTTTACACACTTAAGGGAATAACGGGCAGCACATCGGCAATTGGCCTGTTTACCGGCTGCTCATCGCTGAGATATGTCAATATCTATTACTGGGGCAATCTGGACACAGCATCCACAAAAACACTCGGTCTGTTCGCCGGATGCAGTTCCATCGAAATGCTTACTCTCCCGAAGGGCTTCGAGTTCGACACCTTAACGGGACTGTACAACAAGCAGAACAGCTGCCTTGGATGGACGAAAGACGACAGCTTGGACATCATCGGCGGCGACGGCACATATGCTATTTTCACCACATCTGCGAGCGGGACTTACATCCGCCGCAGGACCGACTGGTATGAATGGGACGGCTCTACTCTCACCCTGAAGGGCAAACTGCCTCTGACAGCTATCGGAACGTCTCTGGCAGATATCGCAGGGATCGACAATGAAGCTGTCAAAAAGGCAGTCATCAGGAGTGACACGACAGCATCCATATCTCTGAAAAGCGCGTTCTCGGACTTTTATAATCTTGAGAGTGTCGAGCACCTGAACTATCTTGATACATCCGATGTGACGGATATGAGATATATGTTCGAGGACTGCCGATCACTCACAAAGCTCGAATTCGGCAGCTTCGGCACAAAGAATTTACAGTCTATGAGTTATATGTTCTCATACTGCTATAAGCTGGAGGAGCTTGACATATACAGCTTCGATATGAGCAATGTCCTGAATACGGCCGATATGTTCTCCTACTGCTCAAAGCTCAGTTCCCTGTGCCTTCCTATCGGCTTTCAGGTCACCGAGGATATGAAGCTGCACAACATACCCGACAGCGGCTCTACGTATACCGGCGATATCCTCGGATGGGCAAAGTATTCGTCGAATACCATAGTCGGCGGCAGCGGCAAATATGCTGTATTCACCTCAGTCGGCGGCTGGTATGAGTTCAGGAAGCTCCAGTGGTATGAATGGAACGAAAACACACATACACTCACACTTAAGGGTCAGCTCCCCGATGCAGGTCCCTGGATAGGCGAAGGCAGCGAGTCCCATTACTGGAACTTTGCCGAGATGGCAGGCCTCTACTGGAGTGATTATTCCAATATCGAAAAGGTCATCATAAAGCCGAATACCAAGGCGGGCACATCCCTTGCGCATGCGTTCGAAAACTTTAAAAACCTGACAGAGATACAGGGACTTGCCAACCTTGACACCAGCGCAACAGAGGATATGGGCTATATGTTCCGCGGCTGCTTCTCTCTCACATCCCTTGACCTGTCAAAATTCAACACTGCCAAGGTCAAGGATATGGGCCGTATGTTCTATAGCTGCTTCTCTCTCACATCCCTTGACCTGTCGGCATTCAACACCGCCAAGGTCAAGGATATGGCGTGCATGTTCTACGAATGCGAGTCGCTCACCTCTCTTATCCTGCCGGATTCCGATATATCCGCCTGCGATTATATGGACCATATATTCAAAGGCTGCAAGGCTCTCCCCGCTCTTGACTTATCCGGATTCAAAAATCTCACAGGCACTATAGTTGAAACATTCGCCGGCTGCGATGCTCTTACCTCTTTAACGCTCCCCGCCGGATTTGAGATAACGAACCATATGTGTCTCCACAACAGGATCGGTAATGATCCGGCAGTATCCGGCTGGGCAAAGGCAGGCACAAACACAATAATCAGCACATCTGAAACAACAGAAGGCCCAGAATATGCAGCATTCACCGCAGACACCGCTGGCGAATATGTACTGATCTCGATAAAATGGTATGAATGGGACGAGAGCACAGGCACTCTCACCCT
>JAFPPJ010000306.1 GCA_017410745.1 Oscillospiraceae bacterium | reverse complement strand
GCTTGTCAGCATTGTTAATGCGGCAAATAAGCCGAGCATACGTCGCTTTTTCATATGATCACTCCAATCCTTCTATTAATATCTGGAAAAATGAATATGCATATTTTCTATAATTATATCATATTTACACAATTAATGGTTAAATAAATATGAATATTATTAAAATTATGAAAAATATTGCTTTATATAAAAATATTTTCAAAACCCCTTGACAAATGCATTTCTATGTAGTATATTATATTTAATTAAACGTGTTTAATTAATGGAGGGACATATGAAAAGAGATGCGGATAAGACAGTACAGGCGCTGCTGGATGCGGCAGAGAAGCTGATGAGCGAGTGCAGTGACCCGTCGGAAGTAACGGCTCGTGCGATCACTGCGGAGGCGGGCGTGAATCTTGCGATGATAAACTATTTCTTCGGGTCACGAGAGGGCTTGCTGTTCGAGGTGTTCACAAGACTGCAGAATGAAGCGATGGAGCGTGACGGCACATTCAGAGAGATCATCACGGGAGAGCTGCCGCCCAAGGAAAAGCTCATCGAGGTACATATCAGATCAATGAGGCTCATGCTTGAGAACTACAATCTGAGCAAGTCACTGACCAAATATGTGCTGATGAACAGGCAGATACAGGCGGACAGAGGAAGTCTGCGATTCATACTCGATCACTTCGGTGATACTAAGAGCGAGGGAGAATGCCGTCTGATAGCATTTGAGATATCGAGCCTGCATGAGCTTGCGGTGCTGAGGTATGATGAGATACGGCAGGTGTGCGGGATGGATCTGACGGATGATGATACGCTGAGGGCATTTGTGACAGAGAATGTCAACAGATTTCTTGGAGGATGATGGATATGTATATATTCAGGCTGAGGGAGACGGATACGGTACGGCTCGATATAGGCGGCAAGGCGACTAGTCTCGGGGCAATGCTTCGCATGAGGCTGCCGGTGCCCGACGGGTATGTCATAGCGGCACAGGCAATTAAGGACGGCAGGCTGTGCTCTGCGGCAAAGGCGGAGCTCGATGCGCTGATACCGACACTCAGAGCGAAAAGCTATGCGGTGCGTTCCTCTGCGGTAGGTGAGGACGGCGACACGGATTCATTCGCAGGGGCGTATGATACGGTGCTCGATGTGAGACCGTCGGATATACCTGATGCGGTGCGTAAAGTGGCGCAGTCTGCGGACAATGAGCGTGTGGGCGTATACGCAGGCGAGAGAGGTACATCTGCGGGCAGCACTGCGGTGGTGATACAGGAGTATATCCCTGCTGAGTATGCGGGTGTGATGTTCACAGCAGACCCTGTCAGCGGCAGCAGAGGTGTCATGACAGGCAGCTTTGTGCGGGGCGCAGGAGAAAAGCTGGTATCGGGCGAGGGACTTGACGGTGAATTTCGCATAGACTCGGTGAGATACAGATACACGGGGCCTGCTGAGCTTGAGAGATATGCAAAGCGGCTGTTCGGCTATGCGCTGAAGATAGCATCGGATGGTGTGCCTAAGGACATAGAATGGTGCATTGCGGGCGGGAAGGCATATATACTCCAGTCAAGGCCTATCACCACACTTCACAGGAATGATGCGGACAGATTTGATATAAACGATTCTCTCGAAGGTGAGCTGCTCCTTAGCAAGACCAATGTGGGAGAGATATTCCTGCGCCCGGTATCACCAGTGACCTACGGCATGCTGATGCAGATATGCAGGACTATCGCGATACCGCTCATATCCAATGTATGCGGGCAGCTTTATCTTAACATAAGCGGTGTATGTTCGATGATAATGTCATTCGGCGTGAGCCGTGAAAAGGCGTTCTCGATGATAAAGGAGCTGGCGGGCGGCATACCCGACAATATAGAGATACCCGTATACAGATATGACAAGCGTGAGCTGTTCAGAGCTGTCGGCGATATGATAGGCAACAGCTTCAAGGGGAAGAAGTCAAAGGAATTCTCTCCGAAGGCGTTAAAGGGCAGGATAACGGATGTGAGCCTGTCGCTGGTGGAGGAGATGAAGCAGGTACGCACGGAGCGCGGACTTCTCGATATGTGGAAGGATAAGTGCGAGCCGTTCATGGCGGGCACTATGTCGGTGATCATGACCGGGCTAGATGTGAGCTCGCTGTTCTCGACAAGGGAGAAGCTCGAGAAGATATGCGGAGTCGAGCTTGCTGACAGGCTGCTTTCGGACTGCTCGGAGAACGGCGATATAGAAAGTCTCGGCACGCTGCTTGCGATAGAGGACGTGATAAGCGGCAAAATGAGCCGCAAGGATTATATACGCCGATACGGCCACAGGCATGCGGATGAGATGGAGCTTTCAATGCCGTATCCCTATGAGGACCCCACATTCCCTGATAATGTGATAGCGGAGCATATAGCTTCCGGGATAAGCGCACATGGCATGAAGGAAGCGCAGGAAAAGCGCCGCAGCGAGGCTGTAGCAGAATTCGATGCGAAGTATCCGGACAAGAAGAAGGATATGAAGAAGCTGCTGAAAAAGTATTCGGCTGCGGTATACGGCAGAGAGATGATACGCAGCGATTCGCTCAGGCTGTTCTGCATGATACGCGAATTTCTCAAAAGGGCGGGTGAGCTCACGGGGCTCGGTGATGATGTGTTCATGCTGTATATGGAAGAGGTCATTGAATATCTCGGAGGAGACAGGAGCTGCGCACAGTATATACCCGAGCGCCGCAGGATATATGAGGAGCAGATGAAGATGCCCAATTTCCCGAGCACGATATGCGGCAGATTCACGCCCGATGAATGGAAGGCGAGCGGCTCTCCCGGCGGATATTACCGATTCGGTGAGACAACGGCGGATACAGACAAGGATGTCATATGCGGCATAGCCGGCTCGGTAGGTCAGTGCGAGGGCGTGGCAAGGGTGCTCAGGAATATCGACGATGCGGACAGCATCGAGAAGGGAGACATACTTGTAGTGCCTGCCGCCAACATCGGATGGGTCAAGGTGTTCCCGAAGATATCTGCGCTTGTCACTGATATAGGTGCGCCGCTGTCCCATGCAGTGATCGTGGCGAGGGAGCTGGGTCTCCCTGCGGTGGTGAGCTGTCAGAGCGCATCCTCCGAGCTTCACACAGGCGACAGGATACGAGTGGACGGCACCATCGGCAGGGTATATATCATAGGTCAGGCATAGAAGGAGACGGATATGGAATATACATCGGTGCGCAGCAGACCCGGTATAAGGAAGGCTGCTGCGGATAAGTTCAGCGAGTGGTGGGGCATACCCGCTGAGATATACCTCGATTGCATGGACAAATGCATTTCGGGGGAAAGCATATACAACTGGTATATATGCCTTGACGGTGAAAGGATAGTCGGCGGGGCAGGGGTCATAGAAAATGATTTCCACGACAGGACGAATCTCACGCCCAATGTATGTGCGGTATATACCGATGAGGTATACCGCGGACGAGGCATAGCGGGTGTGCTGCTCGGGATGGCGGTGGACGACATGAGGAACAGGGGCGTATCGCCGCTGTATCTGGTCACGGATCATACCGGATTCTATGAGCGGTATGGCTGGGAATTCCTGTGCATGGTGCGTGAAACGGACGGCGGGAATATGACAAGGATGTATATACACGGATAACAGGAGGCACTTTCGCATCATGCGGAAGTGCCTTTTTTACGGCGGCAAATTGTGTGATTGTGCAATGCGCTGTCAAATGGAACTTTCAAATGTGTATTTTTCTGAATTTCGCATGAAATTGTATCTTTTATATTGACATGAAAATGAAACTGTGATATGATGATATCAAGGACGAAGAGCTGTCAAACGGGTGTCCGCAAGGGACGCTGCGTTATGTAACTGCGTTTGCAAAGGGCGGTGAGCGGTATGAGACAGTACATAGCGATAGATATGAAATCATTCTATGCCTCTGTGGAATGTGTGCGCAGAGGGCTCGATCCGCTCACGGCAGATCTTCTTGTGGCGGATGAGAGCCGCTCGGATCAGACGATATGTCTTGCGGTATCTCCGTCGCTCAAAAGCAAGGGTGTGCCGTCTCGTCCCCGCCTGTTTGAGGCAAAGCAGGCCATAAAAGCATACGAGGGCAGGACGGGCGAGAAGGTGAGCTATATCACTGCGGTGCCCCGCATGGCGGAATATGAAAGGGTATCGGCAAGGATATATTCGATACTTCTGAGATATGTGGCATCGGACGATGTGCATGTATACAGCATAGACGAGAGCTTTATAGACTGCACGGATTATCTGCATATGTATCCGTCCGACGGTGTGCAGAGCCCTGCACATATCATGGCTATGACCATAATACGGGATGTGCTGCGTTCGACCGGCATCACTGCTACTGTCGGCATAGGCACTAATCTGTATCTTGCGAAGGTGGCAATGGACATCGTGGCGAAAAAGTCGCCGCCCGACAAGGACGGCGTGAGGATAGCGGAGCTTGATGAGGACAGCTACAAGCTGCTGCTGTGGGAGCACAGACCCCTCACGGATTTCTGGCAGATAGGCAGGGGCAAGGCTCGCAGGCTTGAGGCAAATTATATGTTCACTATGGGTGACGTGGCAGAACGTTCACTGTACGATGAGGAATGGTTCTACAGGACATTCGGAGTGGATGCGGAGATACTCATAGATCATGCGTGGGGCATAGAGACGGTGACTATGGCGGACATAAAGGGCTATCATACCGACAGCCGCAGCATGTCGGGCGGTCAGGTGCTCCCTCGGCCGTACCGTTATGATGAAGCAAGGATAGTATTTGCGGAGATGGCGGATAAGATATGCTGTGATCTGTATGATAAGGATATGGCGACAAAGAAGCTGTCATGGTATGTAGGGTATGACTATAAGAGCCTTGATGCTGTGCCTGAGTATACAGGCCCTTTGGCAGTGGATTTCTACGGGAGAGTGCATCCAAAGCATTCAAACGGGACGGTAAGGCTGATGGAGCGCACCAATCTTCCGCGTGAGATAGTGCCCGCGCTTCTGCGGTCATTTGATGCTGCTGCGGATCACAGGCTGCTTTTCAGAAGGCTCAATATCACGGCAGAGGATATATCGGAGGATGACGGTGCGGTGCAGTTCTGCATGTTCACCGACAGAGACAGGGAAAGCAGAGACAGGGAGCTTCAGAATGCTATGCAGAACGTGCGTGCAAGATTCGGCAAGAACGCAGTGGTAAAGGGGCTCAGCTTCCTTGATGGCGCTACGGCGATCGGGAGAAATGCGCAGATAGGCGGTCATCGTGCTTGAAGGATGGTGATGGTATGACAGAGATACCTTGCGGATTCAGGTATAAGGATATATTCATGAAGTGCAGACCCAGGCACAGGCGGTATGATGATTTCTATATCAGGCATCCCTTTATGGATGCGGGCAGGAGAGCAAAGATATTTGCGCCCTTTGATGCGCTTTCGGGCTTCTATGAGCTGGTGCTTTCAAAAGAGATACGATATGTGGAAAAAACAGAGCTGTGCGAGGACAAGGAAAACGAACTCGACAGAAGGCTGAGACGGCTGAAGGAACTGGTAGGGAACTCGAACGATGCGCGTGAAAGAAATATATCGGTGGATGTTACATATTTCACGCCCTGCACGGATGTGCTCAGTGAGGCATACGGCGGCGAACTCGGACAGTATGTCACGGTGAGGGGAGTCGTGCAGGAGGTGGATACGGTATTCAAGAGGCTGAGACTTTCATCCGGGGATGAGGGTGCGGTCGGTGAGATATGCATAGGCTTTGATGATATACTCATACTTTCCGGCCGAACGGACGAGAAACGCCCGTAAAAGCTCGGATATGCGGCTTATAAACAGTATTGGCATTGCAGGGTGATACCATGTGTACGAGATTTTTCATAGACAAGGCGGAAGATGAGATAGCGCATATGATCGGGCTTGCGGAAGGCACACCGCTCATGAAGAGGTTCATTGAGGCGGGAGACCCTCTTACAGCGGGCGGAGAGGTGCGCCCTACCGATGTTGTGCCTGTGATAGCGCCTGACCGCAAGGGCAAGGCTGCGGTATACCCGATGAAGTGGGGATTTACCGTCAGGGAGCATAGCCTGCTGTTCAATGCGCGGTCTGAGAGTGCGGCTTCAAAGCCAACTTTCAGGGAACTCTGGAATTCCCACAGATGTGTGATACCCGCTTCCTATTACTTTGAATGGAAGCATTACAAGGATCAGGGCGGCAAGGACAGGGTCGGGAAGAAATACACGATACAGCCGGTGGATTCGGATATCACATGGTTGTGCGGATTGTACAGGATAGAAAACGATCTGCCTGTGTTCGTGGTACTGACAAGGGATGCGGTGGGCGAGCTTGCAGAGATACACGACAGGATGCCTGTGATCGTCCCGAAGAAAATGGTCGGTGACTGGGTGAGACCGGAAAATGACCCGTCCGCGATGATGAGGAACACCATCACAGACGGGCTGATAATGATATGAGCAGCGCTGTTAAACGGCGCTTCATTATACTGTATATGTCCAAAGAGATATGTCGGGAAAGTCGAAGAGATCTTTAAAGTGTTGCGTGAATGGTTCTTCCTTGCGGATGATATCTGCCTTATCTGCTTCGATATGTATCTCATCGGAAGTCATAGTACAGGAGATAAAGGCATGGAGCGACATGGGCAGGCCTAATGCGTGACATTCCCTGAGGTTGTCTTCAAAATCAAGGCCGTTGTCATAGGAACAGTCGCATTTGAAGAATGCTCTGCCGTTTCCGTAGTTTTCAAGTGATATCCTGGCGAACATGGAATGATATCTGCCGCAGTATTTCTCGGGGACACCGAAAAATTCAGCCAGTGTGCGGAAAATACAGTCTTCCTTCTTGTTGCTGAAAAAGCGCTTTTTCTTCATGGCGGATACGTCATATACCCAAGCATGTTCAATCCCGTCATAGATGATCGTATCGTCGTCGGGGAAAAAGCAAGGCCTGCCGTCAAAATGCGGATCTATGACTTCCTCTGTCTCCCTGTCATACCACATGGTTTTGTTAGAGCTGTGTGTCCAGTGCTGGAAAAATATGCGTTTTGGAGTGATGTGCAGAGATATGTCGCTTTTCTTGATGCCGGAATGCTTGAACAGTATCGTGACGGTATCTGCGGAAAGATCATATACAGCTACCTTGTTTCCGGTATTGAAATACAGACAATTCCCGTCAAAGCACAGATCGCCGTAGCATTCGCCCTTGTATATCATACGCTCTTCGCCTGTGGCAAAGTCGCCGATATATATGGCAGATTTCCTGCTAAGCTTGTAGTCGATGCCGTCGGGCACAAATTCCTGTGTATACCATGCGGCCATAGAATTTCCGATGACGGCATCCTGTACGGCGATGTACCGTTCAAGCTTTTCATCCGTACTTCTGCCTGAAAGATGCTTGCCGCCGACTATGACCGACGGCATTACTGACGGACGGGGATATTCACCGTGAGCATCAAAGAAATACGCGGTGCCATCGACTGTAAAGATGATCTTGTCATTTTCTATCCTGATATCCATATGCGTCTCCTGTCTATATATCTCTCAGCAGATTTATAAGTCCCCATGCCTTATCCACATAATATCCGTCTTCTTCGGGGCGCTTGATGATGATGACCTTCATGCCGAGCTTATGGGCGGCGGATATTTTTTCGGAAAATCCGCCTTCCTTGCCGCTGTCCTTTGTGACGAGGATATCACATCCGCTGAAATCGCGCGTGTTCTCGTATTCGCTGAAAGGCCCCTTGCCGGTGATGATGTCTGTAAAGCCGCTGCTTTTGCATACATTGATGTTGTCGGGCGAGTCGTATACCCGTATCCGTGAGCGTTCCGCAAAATCGGAAAATGCCGATATCTCTTTGCTGCCTGTGGCGATAAATATTTTTCCCTCTGTATTCTTCAGTAGCTTTACCGTCTGCTCTGTATTATCGGTATATACCGCGAGATCGTCATGCTCAGCGGGTGCTCTCTTTATACGGAAATATCTGCGTTCACTGAAACCGGTACGAGCGAGTGCTGCTCTGATATTTGCGGTGATATTCTGTGCATAGGGATGTGTGGCATCGACCACAGCAGTATAGCCGCTTTTGAGAAGCTCGGCTATATCCTCCGGGCTCTTCTTTCCTACAAGTATGTTTATGTAGGGCGAGGAGGGGAGAAGGTCACTGCCGTAATCGGTGGTGACGCATATATCGGCATGAATGCCCTTTGCCGCACAGCGTTCGGCAATTATCCTTCCCTCGGTGGTGCCGCCGAATATCAGGAGTTTTTTCATATTGGCCGCCTTTCTGTTGTCATTCGGTAATGAGAGTGCGTATCTCTACTTTTTTTATCCTTGAAGCAGTTATGTATGCGAACACGAAGAAACTGAGCGTTACTGCTGCAATTGGCAGGAATATGGTGGCAAAGCGATAGTCTATCACAAATTCTGCTATGCCCATACTGCGCAGCATCACAGACAGCAGCCTTTCGGAAAATGTGAGACTGAGCGCAGAGCCTATGACCACGCCTATAGATGCGACGATCAGAAAGCGCAGTGCAAACTGGAGCCTGAGTGCAGCGGATGTGAAGCCCAATGCCTTGTATATACCGATATCGGTCTTCTCATGTGCGAATATCCTGGTGCATACCATCGTGACACAGGCGAATGAAAAGACAGCAGATATGATATATATTACCGCTCTTATTGC
>JAFPPJ010000305.1 GCA_017410745.1 Oscillospiraceae bacterium | reverse complement strand
TAGAACCACGGCCCTTCGCCGTATGTGGTGCCTGTATTATGGCTGCCCTTGCCGAAGGAGTCTTCAGTCATCGGTATCTTTACCACGCCGACCTTCTCATCATAGGATACCATATCCTTATTAAGGAGCACATAGCGCAGCTCGGGGTTCCCGAAGTAGAGATACGCCTGTCCGTCGTCGTCGATATACACTGTAGGGTCGATGTCGTTCCAGTCGCCCTCATCCACAAGAGGATGCCCTATATCGGTGAAGGGGCCAGTGGGGCTGTCGGACACGCCAACGGCTATCGCCATACCGCCGTCCTTCTTATGCACGGGGCAGTAGAGATAGAACTTGCCGTTTCTTTCGCACGCCTGAGGTGCCCATGCCCTGTCGTCTGCCCACTCTATATCATCAAGCGAGAATATCCTGCCGTGATCTGTCCAGTTCACCATATCCTTTGTGGAAAAGCACCGCCAGTCGTACATGGTGTAAAAGTCATTCACCAGCACATCCTCATCATGGGTGGTATAGAGATAGAGAGTATCGCCGTACACCATTGGTGCGGGATCGGCGGTATATATATCCTTCATTATGGGATTGGAATGAAACTTCTTGTCCATAGTCTCGCCTCCGCGGACACTGTCCGTCATTCATGCATCTTCAAGGACATACCATTTGCCGTTTTTGAACACAACAGTATAATCCTTATTAAAGCAGAGAGTCATATCGCCGCTGTAATAGCTCACCTTAGTCTCACACTGCCATTTATCGAGAGTGATGATCTCATGTCCCTGTACCCTTGCAGTTGCGCCTATGTTACCGTTCTCCTCAAGGTCGGCAAAGCTGCCGTCTGCATTGAGCCTGTTCCTCATAGCAGTCTTGAACTCATCCTTGTCGGAAAAGCTGTTGTTGCCCGTCACGGCGGTATAGTCCGTGAGATTGCCCGAGGCTATGCTCGCGCAGTACTTCTGCACCGCGCGGGTCTGTCCGCCTATATACCACGATGCCGCCGTGCATATTATGAGCATCAGCACAGTGAGCGCCGTGATGATCTTACCGGCAGTCTTTTTCCTGCTCATTTCAGCGTTTCATCCTTCCGAGGGCAAATGCCTTCTTGTTTACGTCAATGACCTTCTTGGGAACACAGTCCTCAAGTGCCTTTATCCACACATCCTCGGCAAATTCCGTCATATTGGATATAACACCCATCAGCACTACATTCACCGCTCTTGCCGTACCTGCCTCGACCGCAAGGTCAAGTGCATCTATCGCCAGCACATCTACGCCAAGGCTCTTGATATGCTCTGCTATGCCCTGCGGATACTCTGCCGCACCTGTTATTACAGGCATAGGCTCTATCTGCTGTGTGTTCATTACGATCTTGCCGCCCTTTTTGAGATAGGAGACCCATCTTGCGGCTTCAAGTGCCTCAAATGCGATTACGAGATCTGCCTGGCCTTTTTCTATCACGGGAGATGCAACGCTGTCGCCGTATCTTACATATGTTACGACCGAACCGCCTCTCTGGCTCATTCCGTGCACCTCGCTGACCTTTACGTCATAGCCCTGACCCAAAAGCACACTGCCGAGTATGCGGCTTGCAAGGAGAGTACCCTGACCGCCCACACCAACTATCATTATTGACTTTGTCATAGTATCCACTCCTCTCACTTATCGGACGGTGCCTTGTCAAGTATAGCGTCAAATCTGCACAGCTGGCTGCAAAGTCCGCAGCCTACGCACAGGGTATTGTCTATCTTAGCCTTGCCTGTGGACATGGATATCGCAGGACATCCTATCCTCATGCACGCCTTGCAGGAGCGGCACTTATCGGGATCTGCCCATACAGGCGGATTATGCTTGACGGATTTGAGAAGCGCACAGGGTCTTCTTGTGATGATAACGGATGGTGCCTTCACGGAAAGCTCTTCCTTTATCACTCTCTCTGTCTCGGCAAGGTCGTTGGGGTCTACTACCGTCACCCTGTCTATGCCTACTGCACGGCATACTGCTTCTATGCTGACAGCCGATGCAGGCTCGCCCTTTATGTTGTAGCCGTTGGCAGGATTGTTCTGATGGCCTGTCATGCCTGTGATGGAGTTATCGAGCACGATGACCGTGGAATTGGTGGCATTGTATGCGATATTGATAAGTCCGGTGATGCCCGAATGTATGAATGTGGAATCACCTATGACAGCGACGGCCTTGTCCTCATATTCGCCCTTGCGAGCAAGGTTGAAGCCGTGCAAGCCGCTGACGGATGCACCCATGCATACGGTGGTGTCAATGGCATTGAGGGGCGCTGCTGCACCAAGGGTATAGCAGCCTATATCACCGCTGACCATAACTCCGAGCTTCTTGAGTATGAAGAACAGACCTCTGTGAGGACATCCTGCACACATAACGGGAGGACGCACGGGCACTGCCTCGGGATAGGTATCGAACTCATCCTTCTCGCCGAATATCTTCTCCTTGATATAGCTCTGGGAATACTCACCGATAAAGGTGAACAGCTCCTTGCCTATGGGAGAAAGTCCGAGCTTGCGGCAGTGTGTCTCGATAACGTCGTCGAGCTCCTCTATCACATAAAGCTTCTTTACCTTTGAGGCAAAGTCAAGTATCATCTTCTCGGGGAGCGGATTTATGAGGCCGAGCTTGAGATAGCTCGCCTTGTCTCCGAGGGCTTCCTTAGCATACTGATAGGAGATTCCCGATGTTATCACGCCTATCTCATCGCTGCCCCACTCGATACGGTTGAAGGGACAGTTCTCTGCGTACTCCTTCAGCTTTGCGGTGCGCTCTTCTACAAAGACATGCTTGGGTCTTGCATATGCAGGCATCATAACGTACTTTTCGGGATGCTTCTCATATTTGCCGGTATCGTGGGGCACTCTCTCACATTCCTCAACGGGGCTCTGTGAATGAGCTACTCTCGTGGAAAGACGGAGTATAACAGGGGTATCGAACTTCTCTGAAAGGTCGTATGCAAGCTTGGTGAATGATTTGCACTCGCCCGAATCCGAGGGCTCTACCATAGCCACCTTGGATGCGATGGCATAATGACGGCTGTCCTGCTCGTTCTGGGATGAATGCATGCCGGGGTCATCTGCAACTGCAAGCACGAAGCCGCCGCCTACACCTGTATATGCTGCGGTAAAGAGCGGGTCAGCAGCAACATTGAGTCCCACATGCTTCATGCCGCAGAACGATCTTGCGCCGCCTATGCTCGCGCCTACTGCGACCTCACAGGCCACCTTCTCGTTAGGTGCCCACTCCGAATGCATCTCATCGTACTTAGATGCAAATTCTGTTATCTCGGTACTCGGTGTACCGGGATATGACGATACAACGTCAACTCCTGCTTCATACAGGCCTCTTGCGACAGCCTGATTTCCAAGCATAAGCTTCATATTATTCCTCCAATCCGGTATTTGTCATAAAAATAGTATACTGGAAGATGATAGTCTTCCGGCGGACATTTATATTCATACAGATACTGATCTGTGAATGCTTCAAGCCCGAGATGCTCATAGAACGCCGCGAGCCCGGGTCTGCACCGCAGATCCACCGTATATCTCTCAGAGATATGGGAGAGTATTTTTCTGATATTCCCCTGTCCCCTTACGTTTTCGGGAGACACTACGGATGATACATAGGCAGTGCCATGTGCGTGAAAGTCTATGGCCGCATAGGAACCGCCGTATTCATACGCCCTTGATACATTATGCCTGACCCTGTGGGACATATCCACATACCACGCATCTGCGGGCACTCCGAGCATTTCCGAGACTGCAAGCGACATCTTGTACAGATCCGCAGGTCTTACCCCGCTGCCGTTGCCCTGCACCCTGCCTTTCATATGCACCAGCGGCACCTGATCATACCACTTTATATCGCACGGGAACGGCGATTCAAGGGAAAAAATGCCGTTTGCTAAAAGTATGCACGTAAGCGTCATTGTATCCGTTACTGTCCCGTATATAACTGCATTTCCGTTGTATTTCAGCAGAGAATATCCGTCACATGAACAGACGGCGCAGTCAACGCCCGGGTATCTGTTCCCGTATGCTGCCGCATATGCCCGTATCTTCGCAGAATGATAATCCAGCGGAATGATATCGGGTATCTGCCTTCTTATCACCGTTCTTCTCAACAGCTCAAAGCTCTTCATGCAGTGCCTTCTCCATCACACAGGCAAGCCTGTATGTGTCGACAATATCCTCACGCTTTGCGACGCAGCATGGTGTATGCAGGTATCTGCAGGGCACGGATATCGCCATAGTACGGACACCGCCGCAGGATATATGTATAGCGCCGCTGTCGTTGCCGCCTGCTACCACCGATTTGGTCTGCCATGGTATGTCGTTTTCCTGTGCCTTTTTCCTCGAAAGCTCATACATCTCATGATCGTAGAGGGTGGATCTGTCCATATAGGATACGACCGCTCCCCTGCCGACCTCACAGCAGCGCTGTGCGCCCGATGACAGCGGCACATCCGCCGCGGTAGTGGCTTCGAGCACTATCGCCATATCCGGCTGTACGATATACGCCGCAGTGCGTGCGCCCCTGAGCCCGACCTCCTCTTGTGTTACGAATGTGAAGGTGGTATCGTATTCGGGCACGTCCTCAAGTATCATTGCGATCATAACGGCACAGCCTGCCCTGTCGTCTATTGCCTTTGATCTTATGTATCCGTCACGAGAAACATGATAGCCTGTGAGATAATAGGCATCATCCCCGACAGATACGAGCGTCCGTGCTTCTTCTCCGTCCTTAGCGCCTATGTCGATGCAAAGGTCGCTGAATCTGAGCGGTGTCTTTCTCTCGTCGGGCGTAAGGTTATGCACGGGACGCGAGCCGATACATCCCGCTATCCCGTTGCCTACGATGATCTGTCTGCCTGCACAGGCATCGGGCGATACTCCGCCCACACAGTCAAAGGAAAGCGTACCGTCTTCGTTTATATAAGTGATGATAAATCCGACCTCATCCATATGTGCGGATATCATCAGCTTCTTATCGGGTGTCTTCCTGCCCTTGTATTTTGCTATGATGCATCCGAGAGGGGTGACCGTGCAGTCGCATTTATCCGATATCTTATCGAGTATATACCTGCGCACGCGCTCCTCTCGGCCCGATGTGCCGTTAATAGCACACAGTTCCTGCATGAGCTCCATTACGAGCGTACCGTCGTTCACTCTATCTCTCCTCTCAGAAATGCTGCGATAAGCTGCGATACTGCCATACAGTCTGCGGGGTCTATGACCTCGCAGGGCAGATGCATATATCTGAGCGGTATCGAAAGAGTAGCTGCGCATGAGCCACCCCTGTTCACCGAGAAGCGGTCGGCATCCGTGCCTGTAGTGCCGCTCATGACCTCATAAGTAAACGGGATATCATGCTCGCGGCAATATCTTATGAATCCGTCGGAAAGCGCCTTGTCAAGAGTGGGAGATACACCTATCATACAGCCGCTGCCGAGAGCACTGCATTTCTTGACGTTCTCACCGGGCGACATCGCAAAGGACACATCCACTGCAATGGATATATCCGGATCGACTGTGTATGCGCCCACACACGCCCCTTTTTCATGTAGCTCCTCCTGGACGGAGAACATCACCGTGAAGGTATAGGGCATAACATCGCTGTACTTCAGTTCATCGACTGCGGCTATCACCGATGCTATACCGCAGCGGTCGTCAAGTGCTGCGCCGCATATCCTGCCGCCCATGAGCTTGGTGCACGATGCTTCATAGGATATGCCGTCGCCGCGCGATATGAGCTCTGCGGCACTTTCGGGAGAAAGCCCCGTATCTATGTATATCTGATCCTTTGCCATGACCTCATCGGATTTCTTCAGATGAGGGGGCAGAGTGCATATCACGCCGTGTATGTCCTCTTTGCCGTGTATCACCACACGCTGAGCGGGCATGCACCTCATATCAAGGCCGCCTAAGGTATCCGCTGCGATAAAGCCGTCGTCACGCACATCCGTACATATAAAGCCCACCTTGTCAAGATGCGCATCTATCAGCACATGGGGCTTATCCCCTCTGCGGCCGAAATTTGCGATGACATTGCCGCTTATGATGGATACATCATCGGTATAACGCTTCATGAGGGTGCACAGCTTCTCGGCAAATGCTCTCTCAGAGCCTGATACGCCGCTCTCATCGGCAAGCTTCATGATAAGGCGGCTAAGTTCCTGCTTATCCATGCCTATCCCCTTTACAGCGCATTGACGAGGGATTTGAAATGATCTCCTCTTTCCTCGAACATACGGTACATATCAAAGCTTGCACAGGCAGGCGAAAGGGATACTATATCGCCGGGCACTGCCCTGTCATGCGCAGTCTTCACAGCCTGCTCCATGCCGTCTACTATAATTATCTCGGGCTTACCTTTGGAATAGTTCTCTGCCTCTGTGACAGCCTGTCTTATCTTCTCCTTGGTCTGCCCCATAAGTATGAGGAGCTTGACCTTCTCGCATACGAGCGGAGCCATAGGCGCAAAGGATACGCCCTTGTCCGATCCGCCCATGATCATGATCTGCTTCTGGTCAAAGGTGTTGAGGCAGGCGATAACACGGGTGGGGCTCGATGCGATGGAATTGTTGTAGTATCTCACGCCGTCAAGCTCGCGCACAAGCTCTATCCTGTGCTCTACGCCGCCGAATTCCCTTGCGACGGTGCGTATCGTATCAGCGGACACCTTGCCGCAGGTGAGAGCCATAGCTGTGAGATAGTTCTCCACATTATGCATGCCGGGTATCTTTATCTCATGCATATCAAGTATCTTTTCCACCTTGCCGTGTACATTCAGGCAAAGCATATCCCCGTCAAGGAACGCACCGTTCTCCACCTTCTCAAAGCGGCTGAAATATCTCAGGTCGCCGCGTACGAGCGGGGCAAGGTCTCTTGCAGTCTTGTTGTCCCAGGAGAGCACCGCCGCAGAAAAGGCGTTCTGATGCAGGAGTATATTCGCCTTGGAGTCGATGTATTCCTGCATATCCTTATGCACATTGAGATGATTGGGGGTAATATTCGTAATAGCCGCATAATTTGGCGAAGAGCGCATAGATATGAGCTGGAAGCTTGAAAGCTCTACTACGGCCGCATCCTCCGGACGTATATCCTCTATTATGGGAAGCAGCGCCCTGCCTATATTGCCGCCCTTATGTACGCGTATGCCCTCATGTGTGAGAAGCTCAGCTGTGATGGTGGTAGTGGTGGTCTTGCCGTCTGAGCCTGTAAGCGCATATATCGGGCAGGGGCACAGGTCAAAGAAGACCTCCATCTCACTTGTGACCGCTGTGCCGTGTGAACGTGCAGATGTGAGCACTGGGGAGAGATAGTACATCCCGGGAGTACGGAACACCACATCAAATCCGCCCGATGCGATGCGGTCAAGATACTTCTCGCCAAGCTCGAACTTGGCACCGAGAGCGGAAAGCTCATCGTATTCCTTCATCTGCTCGCGAGTCTTCTTGTCACATACGGTGACATCTATGCCTTTTTGCAGAAAGAGCTTTATAAGATCGGTATGGCTCACGCCCACACCGATGAATGCTACACTTTTCTGTTTCATGCTTTCAAAAAACGAATGTATCTTATCCATCTGAATTTCCTTTCACTGACAATATACCTTATTATTATAGCACATTATGCGGACAAATGCAATAGATAAGTCAAATTTCTATGTCCGCCCGGATAAAGCAAGTCCGAAGGTGGGTGCAGGCTCACCCTGCTTATAGCACATTATGCGGACAAATGCAATAGATAAGTCAATTCTATGTCCATCCTGAAAAGGCG
>JAFPPJ010000304.1 GCA_017410745.1 Oscillospiraceae bacterium | reverse complement strand
GTTCGACTGCAGGCTCAGCCTGCCTCTAGAACAGTTCGTCAAGCAAGGTGTAGTACCTGAGCTTTTCACGGTCGGGGGCGATGCCCAGCTCGTCAAAGAGCATATCGGCGTAATAGCCGGGATATACTTTGCCGTATGTGCCGTCGGTGTTGTGCCTCAGACTGCGGGAGAGCAGAGCAAGATCGCGCCATTTGTCGCCGATGCCCGCATCTCCGATGTCGATATATCCTATCCTTCCGCCGTCTATGAGTATATTCGGCAGACATAAGTCGCCGTGGGACAGTGCGGGCTCGAATGAGGGCTTGTTCCTGTCGAGCCATGTGAGCAGGTCGGCAGGATCTTTGAAGCCGCCCTCGCCAAAGGTGGAGGGCTCGGTATTGTCAATGTCCACAAGGCCGCTTTCCACACGGAAGCGCGCCTCTTTAAGCTCGGTGTCCGCATCCCTTGTCACGGGGCAGTCCGATATGTCCGTGTCCCACAGCTGCCTTACCGCCTTCGCAAGCAGACGTACAAGCTCCTTCGGCTGTTCGAGGAAGCGCCTTGTGCAGCACATCTCGCCCGTCACTCTGCTCATGAGCAGATACTGATGCTCGCCGTCACTGTCCCAGCATATGACCTCCGGGGAGCGGAGCCTGCCGCTCATCCAGCGCATCATGCGCACCTTTTCATCGTTTTTGCTGTCATACTTCACTATCTTGAGTACGCTGTCGTCATATATCCGCACCTCAGAGCCGGATTTGCCGATGCTGTCGGATGTGTATGCCCTGCCCTGTATGTGTCTGAGTATGCTCTCCGGTATCATAGTGCCTCCTTATAAGAAATGAGCCACAGCCGTGAAGCTATGGCTCTTTGAAAAGTTTATTCGGCTGCCTTTGCTACCGATACGGTGAAGGTATCGCCGTCGGTGTCAACGGTCAGCGTATCGCCGCCTTCAAGCTCGTCTGCTATCATAGTGCGTGCGATAAGTGTCTCGATCTTAGCCTGTATGTATCTCTTGAGCGGCCTTGCACCGTAGATGGGATCGTATCCGTCGTCGGCGATCTTGTTCTTTGCTGCATCGGTGATAACAAGGTGCAGCTGCCTGTCTGCAAGGCGGTCATGCAGCTTTTTGAGAGTAAGGTCGATGATGGGGTATATCTCGGTCTTGGTGAGAGGCTTGTAGAATACTATCTCGTCGAGACGGTTGAGGAACTCCGGACGGAAGTGGGAGCGGAGCTGACGCTGTACCTTGTCCCTTGCGTCGTCGGAGATCTGGCCGTTCTCGTCTATGCCCTCAAGGATATAGTCGGAGCCGAGATTGGATGTGAGTATGATGATGGTGTTCTTGAAGTCTATCACACGACCCTGCGAATCGGTGACACGTCCGTCGTCGAGCACCTGCAGGAGTATGTTGAACACATCGGGATGAGCCTTCTCCACCTCGTCGAAGAGCACTACGGAGTAGGGCTTGCGGCGCACTGCCTCGGTGAGCTGTCCGCCCTCCTCATAGCCTACATATCCCGGAGGCGCTCCGATCAGGCGGCTTACGGAGAATTTCTCCATATACTCGGTCATGTCTATGCGCACGATGTTCTTCTCATCGTCAAAGAGCGCCTGTGCAAGTGCCTTTGCAAGCTCGGTCTTGCCCACGCCGGTAGGACCCATGAAAAGGAACGAGCCGAGGGGACGGTTGGGATCCTGTATGCCTGCCCTTGAACGGAGTATAGCCTCGCTTACCTTTGTTACAGCCTCGTCCTGGCCTATCACGCGCTTGTGCAGCAGCTCCTCGAGGTGCAGCAGCTTCTCACGCTCGCCCTCCATCAGCTTTGATACGGGTACGCCAGTCCAGCGTGCAACGATCTTGGCGATCTCTTCCTCCGTCACCTTGTCACGCAGGAGGGTGTTCTTCTCGAAATCGTCGGCGGTGTTCTCAGCTTCCTCGAGCTGCTTGGTGAGGTCGGGGAGTGCGCCGTATTTGAGCTGTGATGCCTTTTCAAGGTCGTATGTGCGCTCTGCTTCGGCGATGTCTGCCTTGGCCTGCTCTATCGCTTCGCGCAGCTTCTGTACACGGCCGATGGAGTCCTTTTCGTTCTCCCAGCGTGTCTTCATTGCCTTGAACTCGTCACGCAGCTCGGACAGCTCGCGCTGTATCTCTGCAAGATGCTCCTTGGAGAGCTTGTCCTCTTCCTTCTTGAGGGCGGTCTCCTCGATCTCCTTCTGCATGATCTTGCGCGCGATATCGTCAAGCTCGGTGGGCATGGAGTTCATTTCCGTCTTGATGAGTGCGCAGGCTTCATCCACAAGGTCTATTGCCTTGTCGGGGAGAAATCTGTCGGTGATGTATCTGTTGGAGAGCACGGCGGCGGTTATGAGCGCGCCGTCCTGTATCTTGACGCCGTGGAATACCTCATAGCGCTCCTTGAGACCTCTGAGTATCGTGATAGTGTCCTCTACCGTAGGCTCGGGCACCTGTACGGGCTGGAAACGTCTTTCGAGCGCCTGATCCTTTTCGATGTACTGCCTGTACTCATCGAGGGTGGTGGCACCTATGCAGTGCAGCTCGCCTCTTGCGAGCATGGGCTTGAGCAGGTTGCCCGCATCCATCGCACCGTCGGTCTTGCCCGCACCTACGATGGTGTGCAGCTCATCTATGAACATGATGATCTTGCCGTCGGACTTCTTGACTTCATTGAGTACGGCCTTGAGCCTTTCCTCAAATTCGCCCCTGAACTTTGCGCCGGATATGAGTGCGCCCATATCGAGCGAGAACAGCTTCCTGTCCTTGAGGTTGTCGGGCACGTCGCCCTTTACTATACGCTGTGCAAGACCCTCTGCTATGGCAGTCTTGCCGACACCGGGCTCACCTATGAGCACGGGATTGTTCTTGGACTTCCTGGAGAGTATGCGTATGCAGTTCCTTATCTCGGTATCACGGCCGATAACGGGATCGAGCTTGTTCTGGCGTGCCAGCTCAACGAGATCCTGACCGTACTTCTTGAGCACGTCGTAGGTATCCTCGGGGGTCTCGCTGGTAACACGCTGATTGCCTCTCACGTCAAGCAGCGCCTTGAAGAAGGTGTCCTTGTCTATCGCAAAGTCGGAGAAGAGCTGCTTTATATCCTTGTCGCCGTTGTCAAAGTAGGACATGAGTATATGCTCGACGGAGATGAACTCATCGCCCATATTCTTTGCAATAGGCTCTGCTGCGGAAAGCAGGCGGTCAAGTGACTGGGAGATGTATACCGTGTTGGTGTCGCGGCCGCTGCCGGTGACCTTGGGTATGCGGGATATTATCCGCTCGAGCGCACCTGCGATGGTGGCGGAGTCCTTGCCCATGCGCTTGAACAGCTCGGGTATAAGTCCGTTGTCCTGCGTCATGAGGGCATAGAGCATATGCGGCTGGTCAACGTTCATATTGGTGTAGGAGATGGCTATCTCCTGCGCGGCCTGCAAAGCTTCTATTGATTTCTTGGTGAATTTCTGCGTGTTCATATATCTCACTCCTTGTCTGAGCTTTTGTCATATTTGTACCCGGATGTACTCCGGGTGATTATAAGTATAACTGCCGTATGTGATAGATATGTGACGGTATGGTGACCGGTCAATGAAAATTAGCACTCTGCACATTAGAGTGCTAATCAAGATTCACTTTTCTTTGCCGTCCTTGTCCTCCGGCTGTTTAGCGTCCTTGCCGGTGCGGGATCTGAGTATCAGCACCACAGCGGTGATTATTGCACCGAGTATGATGATGATGAGCAGGATAAGCAAGATGCTGTCATTGTCATGCATCAGCTCGTCTATGGGGTCGTGCGCTATGTCAAATGGTCTCATCGGTGTCTCCTTTCTTTTTCTTTATGACAGTTATGACTACACCTGCCACGGCAGTAAGCACCAGGATGGCAGCCACCGCAACTGTCATGAGCACCGTGCCCGGGTCGTGCCCGGTGACGGGAGTGTCTGTCACGCCCTGTCCCGCACTTACCTCGTCGTAGGCATCGGCGGTGGTGCTGTAGGAAAATGCTTCCTGCTGCCAGTCGGTCTCCACATATTCATTCCAGTCATTCGGTGCGATAAGGTCGAGAGTGGTCATGGTTTATCCCCCTTATAGCCTGTCAAGCACGATCCCTGCCAGAAATGAGCAGAGATTTGCCGCAAGTGATATGATGAATGCCTTTTTCTTCGGCACGTTTCCGAACAGCCTGTACAGAGCCGTTTCGGATATGAGCACGGCAATTTCTCCCACAGCCACCCATATGATGAATGCGGTATGGGACAGCGCCGAGAACAGTATGCCGATGAGGTTGAGGAGCGGATTTGTCATAAGGTTGCAGTATATGCTGTACCGCAGTATTTTTGCATCTTTCGTGATGAGGAGCACAACTGTGCCCTCTATTATTATAGTAAGTACCAGTGCTCTGAGCAGTGACAGGAATATCCTCATGAGCCGTCCCTCTTCATGATGAAACACAGCGCCGAGAATACCAGCACCATCAGCACCGAGCAGCACACGGGCGAGAACAGCACCGGCACGAACGGTCTGATGAATACGAACAGGCTTCCGAACAGCAGTCCTGCCACGCTTATTCCATAGGCGGTCACGGGTCTGTCCGGGAATACCGACACCAGTATGCCGAGTGCGGTAGCCATCGTCATGGAGAACAGCGTGACGGCGAAGAGCGATATCCACATGGAAGACTGCCCTATGTATATCAGCGGCAGCGACAGTGCCACGGAGATGAGAGCCGTTTTCCTGGCACCGAAAATATCGGAGAATATGCCGCCGAGCGCCTTGCCGAGCCCCATCCCGGAAAACAGCAGCAGGCTGTGCAGTTCGTTTGTAGCCCACAGGGTAGGTATGCCGTAGCCTACGAGCCCTCTTGCCGCCACCACGAAGAATGCGAGGGCGGTGATGACCGCAGGTCCCCGCCGTCTGTCGGCCATGTCATACTCTGCGGTGCTGCCGTCTGCACGCATCTTCCTGCTCAGCTCCATGCATATCACAGCGGGCAGGAAAATGAGCATCGCCGTATATATCGGGATGCCGTGCATACCCATCAGCTTGCCCGTAATGACGCCGAATGAGCCGCCTGCCACGAATACTGCGGGAGGAGCGAGCCGTCTGCCGCACACCGACAGGGTATCTCTTGCGCCCGCCACATGGATGAATGCATTTCCGACGGATATGAGCACGAAGGGCAGCAGACGCATATCTCCCCCCACGAGCATATTCAGTATAAAGCCCGTCACGGCAAGCACTGCGCCTATGCGGGCAGGTTCTGTCCTTTTATGTGAGTCGGTGAAGCTGCCTATGAATATCTGCGGCAGGAATGCCAGCATATCATAGCCGAGGGATATGAGCCCTGCGGCGGCAAAGCTGTGGAAATACATATAATAGAAGTGAAAGCACAGCACCTCCAGCGCAAAGTGCGAATAGCACCACAAGCCTGCAACGCCCGCATGGACAGGCACTGACTTCTTCACGGTATCCACTGTCATCGCTTCACCCCTGTATGTTTCGCTGTATCAATTATACTATATTATAGTGGGCTAATTGTAAAAAAACTGTGAACTTTAGCTTCCCGCCTTGACAAGTCGGGTTTAAAGCGATATAATACAATTCACAGCTGTTTTGGAAGGCTTTTTTATGTGCGCGGAGGTGATATCGTGGCGGATAAAACAGGACTGAAGACAATAGCCGACAACCGCAAGGCGCGTCACGATTACTTTGTGCTCGAATCCTTCGAGACAGGCATAGAGCTTGTAGGCACCGAGGTCAAGGCTATACGTCAGGGCGGCGTGAATCTCAAGGATTCATGGTGCAGCATAGATGACGGGCAGCTCTGGATAAAGGGCATGCACATCTCGCCCTATGAGCAGGGCAATATATTCAACCGTGACCCGATGCGGGTGAGAAAGCTCCTGATGCACAAGCGGGAGATACTCCGTCTCTTCGGCAAGGTCAAGCAGGAGGGGCTCACGCTTATCCCTCTCTCACTCTATTTCAAGGGCTCAAAGGTGAAGGTACAGCTCGGTCTGTGCAAGGGCAAGAAGCTCCATGACAAGCGCGACGCAATGGCAGAGGCTGCAGCAAAGCGCGACATAGAGCGCACCCTCAAGAGCAGGAACCAATAAACAAGAGAAAACCCGCACTACGGGCGGGATCATGGGGATGTAAAGGTTTCGACGGGGACTTTGAATCTCGATAAGCGAGCAGAGGACGGTGCTGTCACTCTTTAAACCGCACACGTTTTAAAATTAGACGACAACAATAATTTTGTACCGATGGCTGCTTGACAGCCGTCCGTCCGCCTTTTGAGTACTGCGGCTTAAGGTCGGGCGTCGATTAGCAGTGAACGTCACCGGGGAATGTCTGCGCCCCGGATGATGTATTGCAGGCTACTCATTCGGCTTCGTGCTTACCCGTACGCCGCTTTGGGGAATGTTATAGATAAGCTGCGCTCGGAGAAGTTCGGGTGGATAGGTTTTCGGACACGGGTTCGATTCCCGTCATCTCCACCATGTCGGCAGTGCCGACAGCCACCACAGCTCCCACGTTCATTCGTGGGAGCTGTGTTTTATAGTATGAACGGTGATATCTTCCGGATATGATATGTGCTATGCCCGTAAACAGCGATGATGCTGTTTGCGGGTTTTATTATGGAAATGATTTTATCCGCTATACATAAATAGTAATGGCCTCGGTCGTGCTGTCTGGAAAGTATGAGACTAAATGCTCAGCTTTCACCGCCGCATTGCAATGTAACACGGCGTGTTGCATTTATTGCCGCAAAAGCACATACTGCGTGGTTGAAATATCAAATTATATATGTTATCATATTATCAGATCACGGCGCCGCGATCGTATAACGACAGGAGATGATGGTATGAGTACAGGCAGCAATATAAGCTATCTGCGCAGGCAGAAGAAGCTGACGCAGGAGCAGTTTGCGGATATGATGAAGGTAACAAGGCAGACAGTATCAAGATGGGAATCCGATGAGGTGACGCCGGAACTTGCAAAGCTGACGGAGATATGCAATGTGTTCTCGTGCAAGCTCGATGAACTTGTTCGTGAGGATATGTCCGCCAGGGGAGAGATATACTCTGAGGTGACGGTCAGGAAACTGCCGGCATTTCGTATGGCAAGATATGTGATGATCTCACCCGAGCCCGAAAGGGACGTGCAGGAGTATATGAAAAACTGGGGGATTAGGAGCGGCCTTCTGGCGGCACACCCCGACGCAAAGCTCATCGGATGGGATTTCCCTCATGTGACGCAGGAACAGCAGGTACGGTTCGGGCTGCACGGATATGAAGCGGCTTATGTCCTTCCGGAGGGATTTCGGACAGACCTTGACGGAGTGACCTACTGCAGCAACAGCGAGGCGAAATATGCTGTTATCACCGTCACCGAGCCTTTCATACAGCCGTTTGACAGGATACCTATGGGGTATAAGCATATCATGGAGTATCTTCAGACAGATTTCAATGACCGGCCGGCGGACGGATGTCTCGGCAGCTTTGAGTATGAATACGAAAAGGACGGCGTGGTATATATGGACATATACGTCCATGCAGGAAAAGAATGACCGCTGCCCTTGCATGAAACCGATTCCGCGAAAAGACTCGTTTGCGGAATCGTTTCGTATTGCATAAATGCCGCCTGCGTGATAATATAGGTATCACGATAACGACAAACAACAGAAAGGCGGTACGGTATGAAGATATACGATAAGCTCATTGATAAGCTCAGCAGACTCATGGACTACATGCTCGGCGCTTCAAAGTTCACCGGCGATCTTGTGCTTGCGGCATTCGATCTCTGTGCGGATCTTCTGAAGGCAGGACGCGCGGCAACTCGCATCTCGTTTTTGGTGATGATCCTCTCATCGGTGCTTGCGGCAGCTTCACACTGGCAGATATTTCACTATATCCTGCTCGGCTCAATGATATTCTTTAATATCGTGCTTGTGGTGAGATTCCTGTCACTGCTGGTATGGGACGCGACGAAGAAACTGATCGGCATGAAGTGAGATGCATGGGCGGGGATGTGTGAAAACGCTTTAACATAATTTAACGCAAAATTTCCCGAATTTCATTGTCCTTTTTCTTTCCATATTCGGTTAAATGTTCAAAGGCGAAGATTACCCGCATACCGATATGAAAGAAGGATATATATGAAAAAGAATATACAGCAGCTTACAATGAAGTCTATCGCAGTTACACTCGCATCCCTCACTATGCTTTCCACAGCAGCAATGGCTTCCGCCGATGCTATCACCGATGAGATGGAAATGCAGGAACAGTACCGCCAGGATATGAAGGACAATCCCTGGGTGCCCGGTACGGACGCGTGGAACAAGCGTATAAGAGATCTCAATAATCAGCGCCAGTCCGAGTTAGAGCGTCTGCGTGCACAGGAAATGGAAAAGGGCGAAGACCCCACCGGCGACGACACAACACCTACAGGTGAAGACGAAAAGCCTACCGAGCCCACCGGCGATGATACCAAGCCTACAGGTGAAGACGAAAAGCCTACCGAGCCCACCGGCGATGATACCAAGCCTACAGGCGAAGACGAAAAGCCTACCGAGCCCACCGGCGATG
>JAFPPJ010000303.1 GCA_017410745.1 Oscillospiraceae bacterium | reverse complement strand
TGCCCCATATTGAGCGAGAGAAGCTCAACGATACCGTATTCCTTTTTGGTGAGGTCTATCTTCTCGTCTCCCGTGCTGACAGTCCTCTCAGTGTAGTTGATGACGATATTCCCGAAAAAGCGTACATTTGCAGATGCAGCCGAGCGATGTTCACGGCGGATGTGCGCGGCTATACGCGCTCCGAGCTCGTCAAGCGAAAACGGCTTTATGATGTAATCATCACCGCCGGCAGCAAATCCATTTATTTTGTCGCTGTCCTCGACACGCGCGGTGAGAAAAAGAATGGGACAGTTTATATGCTCCCTGAGCCGCGAGCAGACCTCGAATCCGTCCATTTCCGGCATATTGACATCGAGGAGGATGAGGTCGGGAGCGTTTGAGGCAGCTTCCACAGCCTCCGCACCGTTGTATGCGGTGAACACGCAATATCCGCTGAGCTCGAGGTAGTCCCTGAGCAGGCTTACAACGTCCTTTTCATCGTCGGCAACGAGTATCTTGTACATAGCTTCACTTCCTTGAATCTATTATATCACAATGCCGTCAAAACAGCAAGCCGCAGAAGCTCACCGCTCATTCTTTGCCAGTCTGCGATATATCATAGCCGCGGCGATGAGCACTGCTCCGGAAACTGCGAGCACCGGCTTGCAGCCCTTTATCCCGTAGGTCATGGACATCAGGAAGAATTTCCCGAGCTCCCTGCGCAGGAAAAAGTTCATTATAAGGTACATCAGTGACACCATATACCCGACGATGATGTTGTCTGTGACAGCCGCGCAAAAGAAACCGAGGCTCCCTATCGCGAATGCCCCTGCAAGAGCTCCCAGACACATCTTTACAGTTACCTCGCTGTCATTGCAGCGCATATACCATCCGAGCGCGAAAATGAGTACGCTCAGCAAAACAAGTGCGCACGCTACCCTCATCGCATTGACGATGTGCCTGCTCATCTTTTTCGAGCGGACGGTCTCAAGAATGCATTCATTCTGCTCGGGAGCGAGAATAGGCGTGAGCAGTATTATACCCATCAGCAGCGGCATTATCTCAAGCGGCTGAGCTGCCATTTGTGCAGTAAGCTCTGAGAGACCGAATATCACGGGCGTTATCAGCAGGACTCCGACCGCTGCAAGGTAATGCGGCAGAAAATTATGCCTTACGTCTGAATATGCTATCCTTGCCAAACAGCCTGATACCATTGAAGCTTCCTCCCCTCTTTGCGCTGTAGACCGAAGCCGCGAGCAGCATCATCACCAATGATACTATCGTCCAGAATATGCGGCTGAATATGAAATCGTCCATACCTGCAAGGAAGATTTCCCTTCCGAATGCGGTATTGTGGCGGCATACGAGAGTGAACTTCCCTGTCTCACCCGAAAGCGGAAAATCTGTCATCACTACAGAGTGGAACCATATCACGACCTGAACCAGTATCGCAACAGGCGAAGAGAACACCTCTGTGAGAAGGACTCCAACGGCAGTCGAAAACATCAGTATCGGAACGAGCCATATCATCGGGAGCTTGAAGAATGCGAGCATATCCATACTCTCGCCCCTGTATACCACAAGCGCCTGAATAAGTGCAATGAGCATCTCAGCTGCAACAGGTATGAACATCGTGAAAAGCAAGGCAGCATAGCGCGTGAATACGAGCTTTACCGATGAAATATCACGGGTATAGACGAGCTCATGCATACGGCGCTTCCTGTCCGCGGCAGTCAGCCACGCAGCAGCGAATACAGGCAGTATCCCGAGGTCGATCCCCACATAGTCGCAGAAAAGTCTCGCAAGACCGCCGGTTATCTTGTCTTCTTTGATAAATGCATCCTGCTCTGCCTTTATGTCTTCTTCCGGCATAGGCACGAGAGAAAATGAATACATAAGATTTTCAGGGTCATATATCGAGCCTCCTCCGAGCATATCATCGACATCTGCCATTATCTCGCAGAATCGCTCATACTCAAAGCCCTCCTTCACGGGTATATCGTGATAGCTGTACATTTTTTCGGTCGAATAGCCCTCATAATATACTTCGCCCTTTGAAAGGATCTCCTCAAAGCCTTTGTCATCGGCGCCTGTTATCTCCTTGAGGTATTCCTTTACCTTGTCGCGCTTTTTCTCTTTGAGATGCACCGACTTATAGAATCCATATGGATAGCAGATGTATCTGTTTGACGCATAATCGCCCATAAGTGAGTTCAGCGCACCGTCCATTATGCGGTCGTGATCCTCCACAGCAACGCTTCCTCCGCCGCTGTACTCCGCGTCTGCGCAGTCGGAGTAATAGTTCGTAAGGAAGAAAAGCAATGATATTGCACAATATACGATGAATGCCGCCGAGCGGAATATCTTTTTGCATTCAATCCTGAACAGCATCATAACTCACCGCCCTTCAGACTGCATCCGTTCGAGCGGAGGCAGTACATATAAGCACCCTCA
>JAFPPJ010000302.1 GCA_017410745.1 Oscillospiraceae bacterium | reverse complement strand
CTCGGCATTGGTGGACTCGTACATCTTCTGTCCGTAGTCGGGCAGCTTTGCGATGAAGCCGTTGAAATTCTCGGAGGGTATGCGGGCCCTTACGGTGTATTTCCTGTCGGTGATATAGCTCTTGTCATAGTACCAGCGGTTGTTGGTGTTGGACTCGGAAGAGTTCTCAACGAAGCCTCCCATAGACTCTATATCCGCCTTTATGCCCTCGACAGCCTTGTCATATTCAAGGGTCTCGAGCTCCACGGTGCCCGTGTATACCATCTTGACAGTATTTTCGAGCGGGGTCTGGGTCGGTGTCTCGGCGGATGTGTCCGCCATTTCGCCGCCACGCTCGCTGTAATCCGCATCATCCTCGTAGTATTCCTCGGAAGCCATTGCAACGGTCTCTTCCGCGTAGTTCACTGCGCCGCTCTTGTAACTGTTGGTCGGGGCAGCGCCCTTGTAACTGTCCGACGGAGCAGATGATCCCGATGAGCCGCAGCCCGTGAGCATAATGAGTGCAAGAGACATGCATAATATTTTTTTGTTCATTGTTGTCTCCCCCTTTCATATAGTATACATCTGAGGGACGCGGAATTTTTCATCGGATGAATAATTATTTGCTGTATACTATTTTTCCGTCAATGATCGTCATGAGCACGGATGTGCCCATATCGAGGATGTCGCCGTCGGTCATCACTATATCCGCATCCTTGCCCTTTTCAAGGGAGCCTGTGCGGTCAGCCGTGTCCGCAAGGCGCGCGGCATTTATGGTGACAGCCTTCAGTGCTGTGTCGCGGGGCAGCCCGTTCTTTACGCACAGCGCTGCGGAGGTGGTGAGCATATCTATCATGACCTCGGGGTGGTCGGTGCATATCGCGATCTCAACGCCCGCTTCGTGGAGCCTTGCCGCATTGCGGTAATCGGCCCGCGCAAGCTCGGGCTTGCCCCTGTCGCAGAGTATCGGCCCTGTGACGGCCTGTGCGCCCTTTTCGGCGAGTATGTCCGCTATGAGATGCCCCTCCGTGCAGTGTATCAGCAGGGGGCGAAGGGAGAACTCCTCGCACAGCCTGAGCGCGGTGAGTATGTCATCGGCGCGGTGGCAGTGTATATGAGCGCGCATCTCCCCCTGCAGCAGAGGTATCAGCGCCTCGTATTTCAGATCGAATTCGGGGAGGTCGGTCACGTCCTCCGCCTGTGCCTTCTGCTCGGCGTACTGCCTTGCCTTGTATAAGGTCTCGCGTATGAGAGCGGCGGTGGCCATTCTCGTCTGCGGAGCCTCGTCCCGCTCGGCATAGTAGCTCTTCGGGTTCTCGCCGAGAGCGAACTTTATGCCAACGGTGCGTATCATAGCCTCATCGGCCGTCCTGCCCGCAGTCTTGATGGCGATCATGCTGCCGCCTATGGCATTGAGCGAGCCTGCCCCCGTGACTACGGTGGTAACGCCTGCCCGCCGTGCATCCTCAAAGTAGCCGTCGTAGAAGTTGAGCCCGTCTATGGCGCGAAGCTGCGGCGATACCGCAGAGCTGCCCTCATTGACGTCTATCCCCTCTTCGCCGGCGCCATCGCCTATGAGCCCCATGTGGGTATGCGCATCCACGAGCCCCGGGTATATATTATGCCCGTGAGCGTCGATGTCACGGTCTGTCAGATTATCGGGCACACCTGTGCCCATGTCGGCGATCTTTGAGCCGCATATCTCTATCCATCCGTCAAAGGGAGCGGATGTGACAGGGATGATATGTGCATTATATATGGTGTATCTGTCGGTCATATCCCGCATTCGTCATAATCCTTCCAGCGGGTGTTGTAGTTGTAGCTGCTCACCATGCGGTAAACGATGTAGCTTGCGGATGCAAGAAATACAAAGAGTGCGAGGAATACGGGAAGACCTGCACGCAGCATCTCCTGCGGATCATATTCGAGGTGGTTCTTTTTCTCGTTCATGCTGTTCTCCTGTATGTGAAAAATTAACATAATAATAGTATGCCATTATCTTAAATATATCATAATTATCAGAATAAATCAAGGGATAAAGCTATTCTGTAACCGGCTGAACTAAAATGTTATCGTTTACATAAAAATTTTGGTGATGTGCACAAATAACCCGGCATATAATCTACAAATACAGAGTCCATAACGGCGGAATATTGAATATATATGAACAGAAACCATACAAATGTGTTTCAAACCGGGCGAAATCCCTTTATACAAATAGTAAATGGGGCCGTTTTCCCGTATCCGAAAAGTGCCTGCAACCGATTTGTTATGTTTCACCAAAAAAAATTGCCGTAATATTAATAAAGACGGGTTTTTCTAACATGTAT
>JAFPPJ010000301.1 GCA_017410745.1 Oscillospiraceae bacterium | reverse complement strand
GTGAAAAAGTATATCGCGTAATCGCGAAGACTTTTCCTGATATTGCTCAGTGAAAGCTTAAAGAGCATCGCTCATGTCACCTCCGAGAAGTGTCACCACATCTATGATCTTGTCAAAGAACTCCTTTCGGCTGCTGTCTCCGCGGCTTATCTCATGGAATATCTTTCCGTCCTTTATGAATACCGCACGTCCCGCATAGCTTGCGGTGAAGCTGTCATGCGTGACCATAAGTATCGTAGCCTCGTGCTCGCTGTTGAGACTGCGCAGGCGTTCGAGAAGCAGCTTTGCCGACTTTGAGTCAAGTGCGCCTGTGGGCTCATCTGCGAGCACTATCTTAGGTGAGGTGACTATTGCACGGGCGGATGCCACGCGCTGCTTCTGACCGCCCGACATCTGATATGGATATTTCTCGAGCACATCGGTGATGCCGAGCTGCTCTGCCACAAGCCTTACCCGTTCATCTATATCCTTTGCCGGCCTCTTCTGTATCGAGAGTGCGAGAGCGATATTCTCGTAAGCGGTCAGAGTATCCAGAAGATTGAAGTCCTGGAATATGAACCCGAGCTTTTCACTGCGGAACCTGTGAAGATCCTTCCCCTTGAGCATCGTCACATCCATGCCTTCAAGATAGATATGCCCGGCAGTAACTCTGTCTATGGTGGAAATGCAGTTGAGCAGCGTGGTCTTGCCGCTGCCCGATGCACCCATGATAGCCACGAATTCTCCCTTGTCCACTGTCAGGGATATGTCGTCTATCGCCTTGGTCAGATTTGATCTGTTGCCGTAGTATTTTTCTATATTTTCGATCGTGAGAAGATGTTCCATTGTCCCGTTCCTTTACTTCTTGTTCTCATCGAGGAGCTTCTTGTATATCGGATAATTGCAGCAGAATATGCAGCAGTTGCTTGCGAGGATGCCTGTTCCTGCAGCATCCCATCTGCCGCTTGTTACAAGCTCTATGATGATGCCTGCAAGGCCTAATATAATAGCAGCAGTCGTGATAATGAGGGATATCTTTACTCTTTTCATTTCGTTTTTCATACCGATCACCTTTCATATCAGGGCTTTCCCTTTGATGATCTGAGTATACCATATCCCGCATATATTGTCACGCTTCCAATATTACCCAACCTTACAGTTCTGTAAGGATCAGGTCACGTCGAACATATTGTTCCTGCCGAAGACTATGTTAAGCTCCGTATACTCTCCCTGCACCGATCCGGCGCTGACGCTGTGCCCGAGCTTGCTGCACAGATTCTTTACTATATACAGCCCCATGCCCGTGGAATGACGTCCGTTCCTGCCGTTTTCTCCGGTGAAGGATTTTTCAAAGATATACGGCATATCGCTTTCGGGTATGCCGATGCCGTTGTCCCTGAAATGAAGCACGGTGCTGTCATCGTCCTCTTCGGCGGTGATGCGTATCTCGTCCGCACCGTATTTGATGCTGTTTGCCATAAGCTGCCCTATGATAAAGGAGAGCCATTTGCCGTCCGTCATGACCTCTTTGTCAAGGCCTTCTGCGGTAAGGCTCACGCCGTGCTCCTGCAGGTCGGAGCGGTTCCTGACTGCGGCATCCCCCACCGCCCTTTTGAGGAGTACGGGCTTTATGATATAGTCCTTCTCTGCATTCTCGCTCCTTGCATAGTAGAGCACGCTTTCGATGCTGTCATCTATGCGCCTGAGCTGCTCCGCATATCTTGTATTGCCGTCATTGTGGCACATCAGCTGCAGACTTGCGACAGGGAGCTTGGTCTCATGCACCCACATCTCGATATACTCCCTGAATGAAAGCGCCTCCCTGCGGTAGTATGCCACCTTGTCGCACATGGACTTATTGGCCTGCTGCAGCACATCATTGTATATCTTCCCCTCATAAAACTGCGCTTCGGGCATCATTTCCGAAAGCAGATATTTCTGATCGAGGCGGTCGAGATCCCTGCACATCCTGTCAAAGTATATCTTCCTGCGCCGTATATCCCACAGTGACGTGCATACGGTGCATATGAGGAGTATTACGGTAACGAGCGTCATGGCTTCTGCAGGCATGCCGAACACATACATCACTATCAGCGAGAGCACCCATGCGATGATCTCTGCTATGAACGCAGGCAGCCTGTCAAGTATATATCCGCTGATCTTCATCTGAGCACATACCCCTGTTTCTTGCGCGTCTCTATCGCATCATCAAAGCCCAGCTCTGACAGCTTCCCGCGCAGACGGCTTATATTCACGGAAAGAGCATTGTCATTGATGAATTCATCATTGTCCCACAGCACGGTCATAAGATCGTCGCGCGTGACTATCTCGCCGATATGGTCAAAGAGCAGCTGGAATATTATCATCTCATTCTTTGTAAGTATCTTCTCATTATCACCGCGTGTTATGCTGCCCTTGACCGCACTCACCCTTGCATCGTGATACATCTGCGCCTGACTTGGCTTTGCATACCGCTTGAGCACTGCGGATATGCGAAGACAGAGTATAGTGGGATTATATGGCTTGGTAACATAGTCGTCCGCACCATAGCTCATGGACAGTACCTCGTCTATCTCGGAAGAGCGGCTTGTAAGCATAATCACAGGCGTGTCACATTCCCTGCGGAATTCCTGCAGCAGCATCTCGCCGTTGGTACCGGGCAGGTTTATATCAAGGAGTATCAGATCTGCGCCAGAGTCCTTCATCTGTCCGCACACATCCGAGAAATCGGTGACTGCGGATGCCTCATATCCGGAGTTTCTCAGCAGTACCGCAAGCTCATCCCGCAGAGCGGTCTCGTCTTCTATAATAAGGATCTTCTTCATTTTTTCCTCCGTTTCCATACGGGTCATTTGTCAAGTCCGAGCCTGAGAGCATCATATATTTCGTACAGCGTCCTCAGCGTGTCATGGTCATTGTTCGGTGCAAGCTCTATAAGGTATATCCTGCCGCGGTCTTTTGTGTTGTACACGGCACTTAGCGTAAGGAAGTTTCCCACCTCGCCTGTGTGCATAAAGTGCTCGGGATGCGCTTTTTCTATGAACCAGCCGCATCCGT
>JAFPPJ010000300.1 GCA_017410745.1 Oscillospiraceae bacterium | reverse complement strand
GACGATAAGCACGTTGAACATACAGATCAGTGATACCAGGCTGTTGATAAAGCTTTTCTTTAAATGCTGCATCTGCGGCTCCTATGTTAACGGGCAGTGCCCGATGAAATCATACACTTCTTTATTATAACATATTCGGCGCTGCTTTTCAATATCAAATTCAACAAACATCAAAAAATTATTGCTAAAAATTGTATGTTTTAACAGACAATGACGGCGCCCCGTCCGCTGTGGAACGATGCGCCGTCCTGTATTATGCCCTATGCGTTGTTATATCTTTACTACTTCGTATATGGGAGCCTGATTCTCGCCTGCAAGATAGTCGTATGCGAGCTTGAGGCAGTCTGCCCTTGTAAGCCCCGTGTTCTCGCCGAAGGCAGCTTTCTTCTCATCGGCAAGGCCTGCAGCCCGTGCGAATATGATGTAGCCGATATAGGGGCTGTTCTCCTTCACATCGGAGCAGGGGGACTTGTATATGCCCGGCACTGCCGCCGCATCGTAATACTCGGATGCGTACTGGCGGACGTATATCTTTGCGATCTCGCCGCGGGTAAGGGGCTTGCCTGCATCCTTGTTCGGGATGTAGGACTGTGTGCGGGAGTCCCACTTGTCCTTGTAGGGGGCAGAGAGGGATGACTGATATACCTTGTCCCAGAGGGTGGTGAACTCGAGCACGGTGATAGCGCCGTCGGGATCGAGCTTGCCGGCATCGGTGCAGTAGATGCCGCAGTCAAGGAGGGTCTGTATCTCCTTCTCGTACTTGTGACCCTTGATGTCGGAGTAGGCGATCACCTTTTCCTCTTCGGTCTTCTTCTCGGTCTTGTAGTAATCCTCGCCGCTGTATGGATCTATGCGCCTGCCCGTGTTCATGTCTATCATGTAGTCGGCATCGAAGCTGTATGTCAGATAGGTGTGGGGGCGGAGCTGCAGGTCGGTGAAGCCTGTGTAGTACAGGTCGGGCTTCATCTTGTCAAAGAGCATCTCGTATGCCTTGTCCTCGCCTACAGGCTTGGGAGCGGGGAAGGTCATGTCATGGTAGGTGTAGCTGAAGGAAAGCACCTCATCGCGGGAATCGACGGATATCTCTACCGTGTCGAAGTCTGCGGAAAGGTCGTTGACATATCTGGTGTAGTAGACATTTCCGGTCTTGACATCCTTGTTGTACTCGGATGTGCCGCCGGTGATGCGGTATTCATATGCCTTGTCCCCGAGGAAATGCACTGCTGCGGCATTAGCCTTTGTCTTGACCTTCTTTTCGGTGGCGGGAGTCATATTCTTGTTGGGGCTTTCCTTGCCGTAGGAATAGGTCTTGCGGAAGGATATTATCTCGCCCGTGACCGCATCCATCTCGGCATGCAGACGTATGCCGTCCTTTTTGGTATCCTGTGTGGAGAAGGAGAAGTCGAGCACGCGCAGGGGCTGCTCACTGCCCTTGATATCGGTGTAGGAGCTGATATAGCTGCCGGTATTGACCAGGGCGTCGTCCCACACGATGAAGGGGTCATCCTTGATGATCTTCACGAGGGCATCGTAGGTCTTGTACTTGCTTTCATCCTCGACAGCACCGCGCTCCGCATCGGTGAGCGCATTGCTGCCGGCGTAGGCAGGCTCCTCCGCGCATTCATCCATTACCTCTTCTTCGTCATAGTAGTCGAACTTGCTGCTCCAGTTGTAGGCATCGGTGTAGGAGTACTTGTTCCTGTCCTCGTACAGCTTGGTGTATTCGCCCGTAATGGCATCTATCTCGTTCTGCCCGCTCACGGAAGGATAGTATACGGGCAGAATGAACTGTCTCGATTTTGACTCGCCTGTCTCCTCGTCGTAGTCGTAGACGGTGAAGAGATTGTACTTCTGTGCGAGAGGCTTGCGCTCCTTGAAGAGCTCCGACGCCTTCTCGGGGGTGATGCGCTTGGATGCATCGGGGAACTCAGCCGCATTCCACCAGCGCAGATCCATGCTGATGAGCTCGCCCGTGTCCTTGTCTATGACTATCTCGCCGGAATTCTCGTCAAAGGGTATGCCCGATATGGGGCGGCTGACCTTGAAGCGGACACGGGATGAATGTACGGTATCATCGGTGGTGCGCTCGATCACGGGCGTGCCCTTTATCTTCGGGTTTACCTTGTAGAGATATTTCTTTGCGGCCTCTGCCTGCTTGTCGGCGGAGAGCTTCGGGAAGCCTATGCGGTTCTTGCTGTCGTGCTTGTAATGGTCAACGGATGCGATGAACCCGTCAAAGGTGTAGACCTTGATCTCCTCGACGGTCTCCTCCTCTGTGCCCCATGAGTATTTGATCTTGTCCTTCTTGTACCATGTCAGGGTGTAGAAATCGGTGCCGTACTTGGTCTGTGTGTCATATTCAAATTTGTCGAGCGATGCCGGGATATCGACTCTTGACTTGACATCGAGTATCACCTTTGAGAGTGCATCGGACTCCTTGGTGCTCGCCGAGGTGCTCTTGGCCTCGGCAGCAGCTGCCGCAGGAACTGCGGAAAGCCCCATCATAAGAGCGGCTGCACCTGCAGCAAATCGTGAAAGCTTCATAGGATCCCCTCCGTTTTATGTATCGTATATTATGTATACAATTGAGCGGGGGAAAATTTTTCATTGCCCCCGCAAAAATTTTTGAGTTTGGAGTGTGGAGTGTGGAGTTAAGGCTGTTGAGAGTTACCGAGTCGCAAGTGAGCGGTCTCGCAGGCAAAACTCAACGAGGTAACGCCGGGTTTTACCCGGAACGAGGTAACCCCGGGCTTTGCCCGGATTTGCCCGGATTTGCCCGGATTTGCACAAATTAACGTTACCGAGCCGCAAAAGAGAGGCTTCGCAGGCAAAACTCAACGAGGTAACAGTCGGCTTTGCCGACTACATCATTTCGACGGTCTCGATGCCAAGCGCATCCAGATGGGATACGATCATTTTCTTCACAAGGGCGCACAGTGCCAGACGGGAGCGGCGAACAGCCTCGTCTGCTTCATCGAGTATGCGCACGTCGTGGTAGAAGCGCGAGAACAGTACGCATATCTGGTAAACATCCTCGCAGAGATAAGAGGGCGCACGCTCGGCAAAAGCCAGCCTCCAGCTCATGCCCGATGTGATGAGTGACAGCATCAGGTCGCGCTCGCAGTCGGCAGATACGGCGTAACCGCTGTCGGGTATGTCGAGCCCCTGTGCGGCTGCCTTGCGCAGGATGGAGTTGATGCGGGATACGGTGTAAAGGATGTATACGCCGGTCTTTCCCTCGGCGGAGAGGAACTTGTCCATATCGAAGATATAGTCCTTGGAGCGCTGATTTACCAGATCGCCGAACTTGATGGCAGCAACGCCTATCCTGCGGGCGTACTCCTCGCGGCTGTCAGCGGGCACATTGCCCTGCTCCTCTATCCTTGCAAGAGCTGCCTCGGTGACGGTGCCTATCATGTCGGAAAGGCGCATTATGCCGCCCTCACGGGTCTTGTAGGGCTTGCCGTCCCTGCCGTTCATCGTGCCGAAGCCGAGGAATTCCAGCCCCACCTCATCGGGTACGAGATGAGCCTTGCGTGCGCAGCGGAACACCTGTGTCAGATGCATCTCCTGACGGTTGTCAACCACATACCATATCTTAGTGGGGGCAAAGTCGCGCTGACGCTGTATTATAGTGGCAAGGTCGGTGGTGGCGTATATGCTCGAGCCGTCGGACTTGCGCACGATAACGGGGGGCACGGGAGCCTTGTCCGTCTCCTCTGCCACATCCACCACCAGAGCGCCGTCGCTCTCATAGGACAGGCCCTGCTTGTCGAGTATGTCCATGAGCTCGGGGATATATGCATCCGCATCGCTCTCGCCGTACCAGTATTCAAAGTCAACGTTCAGCTTGTCATAGTTTGACTTGAGGTCTGCGCCCGATACGCGCATGATCTCCTTCCACAGTGCGATATATCCCGCACGGCGGTTCTGCAGGTCGAAGGTGGCGGTGTGAGCCTTCTCGCGGAAGTCGTCATCCACCTTGCTCCTCGCGCTTGCGGCGGGATATACCTCGGTGAGCATCTCTGCAGAGAGCTCGGGCACGCCGTCGCCGTCCTTGTAATCGGGGGAGAATACCGCCCATTCGGGGTGACGGTCGCACAGCTCCGCGATCACGAGGCCTATCTGCAGCCCCCAGTCGCCCAGATGTGTGTCGCCTACCGCCTCACATCCGCACTTGCGTGCGATGAGCTTGAGTGACTGTCCGATTATGGCGGAGCGCAGATGCCCTACATGCAGGGGCTTTGCCACGTTGGGCCCGCCGTAGTCTATCACGATCTTCTCGCCTGTATACTGGGGTATGCCCATATCCTCATCGGCAGCAAGGTCTGCTGTGAGCTGAGAGATATACGCATCGGACAGGGTCATATTGATAAAGCCGGGCTTCACGCCTTCTGCCTTGAGGAAAACATCGTCCTTGGCAAGCACTGCAGCCACTTCATCGGCTATCATGAAGGGCGCCTTCCTGTACTGCTTGGATGCTGCAAAGCAGCTGTTGCACTGGAACTGGCAAAGGTCGGGACGGTCTGAAAGAGTCACAGCGGCGGTGATATCGTACCCCGCTTCGGAAAATGCCGCAGAGACCTTCTCGGCCAATATATCTGTTATCATGGTGATACCTCCGGATAATATTGTCATGTATAGTCATTATAACATATAATCACGCTCAAATCAAGTGCAAAATAAACATTGACAACACTATAGAAATATGCTATTATGATAAGTGCGGATTATTACAAATCTGTAACAAGAAGGAGAGTTGTTCCTTGATCCGGACAGATGTCCGATATAAACATAAGGAGAAGGGAAACGATATGCGTAAAACAACAAAGAAAGCAGCAGTCGCTGCATTTATTGCAGTCTGCCTTACAGCAGGCATGACTCTGCCGGTACCGTTCGGCGGAGAAATAGGCACAGTGGTATATGCAGACGGCGAGACGACCCCCGAAGCGCCCACAGAGTATGTGGTATCGACGGCAGAAGAACTTCAGGCAGCGGTCGTTGCGCATAAGACCGGTACGATAAAGTTAAGTGATGATATCGTATTATCGACTCATCTTACTATAGCGAACGCTACCGACCTGACACTCGATCTGCAGAATCACACATTGTCCCGAGATCTGCAGAGTGCAGTCGATTCCGGTATGG
>JAFPPJ010000299.1 GCA_017410745.1 Oscillospiraceae bacterium | reverse complement strand
GCCAAAGGCAGCATATCCGCGCATGCGCGCGTACCGTGCACAGCACGGCATCATATGAACGCCGCAGAGCGTGAAAACAGCTTGACAGCCATGAGCACGGGTATCCGTGCGGTATGCAATGAAATGCACAAGCGAAAGTTACATTCTATGTGCACTTCTACAAAGTTTCATTTGCATGGTACACAGGCATTGACATACGGCGGGATATGTGGTAGAATATATCTGAGCAAAGTCCGCTGTTCCCTGTATGCCCGTGCTTCTCTCCGCAGTATGTCCGCCGCCGCTAAAGGCATCATATCCGCGATACATTCCCGCCTGTGGTCGGATACAAAACGGGCGGAGTTTCCCCCGCCCTTGATTATTCGCTTTCGCCGCACAGTTCCTTGTACAGTCCTATGTACAGCTTTGCCGAGCTGTGCCAGCTGTAATCGCAGTTCATAGCATCGACCATGAGCTTTTTCCAGCCCTCGCGGTCGTCGAAGCGATCCTTGGCGCGTGTGACAGCATTGAGCATATCATGTGCGTTGTAGGTCTTGAACGTGAAGCCGTTGCCGTTCTCACCGCCCGCATCGCGCACACTGTCGCGCAGACCGCCGGTCTCCCGCACGATGGGTATCGTGCCGTAGCGCATGGATATCATCTGTGCCAGTCCGCAGGGTTCGCTCTGGGACGGCATCAGGAACATATCCGCACCTGCATAGATATGCTTTGCAAGGTCGGGCTTGAAGCCGAGGGTGACGCTCACGCGGTCGGGTCTTCTCCACGCCATTTCCTTGAAGAAGTCCTCGAACATCTTTTCGCCCGAGCCGAGTATGGCAAACTTCATCCCCATACCCACCATTTCCTCGAACACATACTTTATCAGGTCTATGCCCTTGTGCGAAACAAATCGTGTGATGATGCCGATTATCGGGCTGTCGTCATGTGCGAGCCCCAGCTCCTTTTCAAGAGCCGCACGGCACTTCACCTTGCCCTTGAGATCCTTTGCCGAGAAGGATGCAGCTATGCCGCCGCCGTTCTCCGGGTCGTAGCGCACCGTGTCGATGCCGTTGAGGAAGCCGCAGAGCTTGAACTGCTTGCCCGCAAGTGCGCGGTCAAGTCCGTGGGAATACCACGGGTCAAGTATCTCCCATGCATAGGACGGGGATACGGTGGTGATCTTGTCGGCGGTCTCGAATGCGCCCTTCATAAGGTTCACCGCACCGTCGTACTCCACCACGCCCGCATGATACATGGGGATGCCCAGTATGTCGCTGAGCACATCCATGCCGTACCGCCCCTGATACTGTATGTTGTGTATCGTGAAGACGGTCTTGATATCCTCGTATCCGTGCTGATACTTGTAGTATGTCTGGTAGTATACGGGTATGAGTGCGGTCTGCCAGTCATTGCAGTTTATGACATCGGGCTTGAAGTCTATCTGTGAGATAAGCTCCATCACCGCACGGGACAGGAACACGAATCTCTCGCAGTCATCGTAGTACCCGTAAAGTCCGTCCCTCGCAAAATAGTATTCATTGTCGAGCAGATAGTATGTCACGCCGTTGGCTTCGCCCTCGAACACGCCGCAGTACTGCTTTCTCCAGCCTACATCCACCGTGAAGTTCTTCACGAAGCGCAGCTTGTCACGCAGCTCCTGCGGTACGCTCTTGTACAGCGGAAGTACCACACGGCAGTCCACGCCGGCGCTCACGAGCGCTGACGGAAGCGACCCGGCAACATCTGCCAGACCACCCGAAGCGGCATACGGGAGCGCTTCGGAAGCTGTATATAATATCTTCATCGTTGCCTTGATAACCCCCCTTATCGGGAATGTCCGATAGTCGTTAGATCTGTGCGCCCTTGCCTATGCAGATAGGATAGTTTGAAGAGCCTGTGAGTATCTTGCCGTCGGTGATGGTGACCTGCTTGTCGGTGATGACCGAATCAAGGGTGCAGTTCCTGCCGACCGCAGTATCCTGCATCACGATGGAATTGCGTATGATGCTGCCCTTGCCTACCTTAGCGCCGCGGAAGAGTATGGAGTTCTCCACGGTGCCTTCGATTATGCAGCCGTCAGCTACGATGGAATTCTTCACCTTTGCGCCGATGGCGAGCTTTGCGGGCGGATTGTCGCGTATCTTGGTATATATGGGATTGGTGTCAAGGAAGAGCGACTTCCTGTTCTCCGTGGAGAGGAGCGCCATATTTGCATCATAGTAGGTCTGGATGGATGTTATCTTGCTGAAGTAGCGCTTGTGCTCATAGCCCTGGATAACGAACTCATTGCACCTTGCCTGGAGTATGGTCTTGGCAAAGCTGTAATGACCCTTTGCAGCACCCTCGGTGATGATGTTCATCAGCAGATCCTTGCTGATTATGTAGGTGTTGAGAGCAACGTTGCACTCGCCCGAAAGTTTGGGATTGATGAGGACATTGTTCACTCTGCCGTTCTCGTCTATGCCGAATACATTGGAGTGTACCGCAGCCTCCTGAGTGAGGTTCGCCCTTGCGTATACAGCGGTGATGTCTGCGCCGCTCCTGATGTGCTGTTCAAATATGTCGTCATAGTCAAAGCTGGTGACAACGTCGCAGTCGGACATGATAACATAGTCTGCCGCACTGTACTTTATGAATTCGGTTATGCCGTAGAGGGCTTCAAGTCTGCCCCTGTATATGCCGCTGGCAGTGTTGGAGAAGGGAGGGAGGAGGTGGAGACCGCCTATCTTCCTTGCCATATCCCACTCTCTGCCCGATCCGAGATGATCGAGGAGTGACTGATAGTTGGACTTTGTTACAACGCCCACCTCATCAACGCCCGAATTGGTCATTGAGGAGAGCACGAAATCTATCATCCTGTATCTGCCGCCGAAGAGCACCGAGCCCATCGTTCTGCGCCTTGTAAGCTCGGGGATCACGTCCTCGTGCATATTGGCAAAGATAAGACCGAGTATATTTTTATTAAGACTCATTTCGTTACCGCCTTTCCGCTCACTTTTTCTTTATATCCGGTACCATCTGCTTGGGGCCTACAGACTCATTCTCTCCGATGGTGACCTTATGACCTATGACAGCGATGCCCCAGTCGTCCCTGTTGTCAACGCTCTCAGGTCTTGCGCCGATGTGTGCGCCCTTCTCTATCACGCTGTTCTCACCTACTATGGCATATTCCACCACTGCGCCCTCCTTGATGACGGAGCCGGGCATGATGATGGATTCGGTGACTACAGCGCCCTTTTCTACGGTAACGCCCTCGAATATCACGGAGAAGTCGATCTCACCGTCGATTATGCAGCCCTCTGCCACCATGGAGTTCTCAACATTGGCATTCTCGCCGAAATACTGAGGAGGCAGCACGGGGTTTCTCGAATACATCTTCCAGTCGGGGTCGTACAGGTCGATGGGTATCTTCGGGTTGAGTATGTCCATATTCGCTTCCCACAGGGAATCGAGAGTACCGACATCCTTCCAGTAGCCGTCAAATGCGTAAGCCACCAGCTTCTCGCCCGCATTCATCATATTGGGTATGATGGCCTTGCCGAAGTCCTTGTCCTCATCCGGGTTGTTCTCGTTGTCGATGAGGTACTGTCTGAGCTTTGCCCATGTGAATACATATATACCCATGGATGCGAGGGTGGAGCGGGGATTCTTGGGCTTCTCCTCGAAGTCCACGATGTTGCCGTCATCGTCGGTGATCATGATGCCGAAGCGGGATGCTTCCTCCATAGGCACGTCAAGCACTGCGATGGTCGCATCTGCGCCCTTCTGCTTATGGAACTGTATCATGTCGTTGTAGTCCATCTTGTAGATGTGGTCGCCCGAGAGTATGATAACATATTCGGGGCTGTATCTGTCCACGAACGCGATGTTCTGATAGATAGCATTTGCTGTGCCCTTGTACCATTCAGCGCCCAGAGCGGTCTGATACGGAGGGAGGCAGTGCGCACCGCCGTACTGCTTGTCAAGGTCCCAGGGCTGACCGTTGCCGATATAATCGTTGAGTACGAGAGGCTGATACTGTGTCAGCACACCGACCGTGTCAATGCCCGAGTTTATGCAGTTGGAGAGCGGGAAATCTATTATCCTGTACTTGCCTCCGTAGGGTACGGCAGGCTTTGCCATGTCCTGTGTCAGGGCATAGAGTCTGCTTCCCTGTCCGCCGGCAAGCAGCATTGCGACGCATTCTTTCTTTGTATACATATTATTCCTTCCTTTCGGCTATCATTCGCTCTTATCGGTCTTTCTTCCCCTGCGGGGAGTTTTCTTCTCAGCGGCATCCTTCTTGTCCGCATCAGCCTTCGGCTTTCTCGTGCGCTTCGGCTTGTCTGCGGCATCCTTGTCCTGTGCGGGAGCTTCGGCGGGTGCAGCCTTCTTCCTTGAGCGCTTCGGCTTCGGAGCAGGCGTGCTCTCGATAGGCTCCACGTCTATCACCTCGGGCTTGGGTGCGGGGGTGCAGGAGAAGTATATCGCAGAGAGCCCCGGTATCGTGATGGATATGGAGTGGTCGCATCCGTGCATGGGCACGCTGCGCGCCTTTATCCTGCCGTTCTCCACCTCGCCGCTGCCGCCGTACTTCAGGTCGTCCGTGCAGAGCACCTGCTCGTATACGCCGTCATAGGGGACTCCTATGCAGTAGCCCGTGCGGGTCACAGGCACGAAGTTGCATACGACGATGATCTCCTTTGGGTTCTCCCTGTCGGTCATGTCTATGCGCCTGAAGGCGATGATGCTCTGGGTGTAGTCATCAGCGCTTATCCACTTGAAGCCGTCCCACGAGTCATCGTTCTTCCACAGCGGGGAATTGTCAAGATAGAAGTGATTTATATCACGGAAGAAGCGGTGCATCTTCTCATGCTGCGGGTACTGCAGGAGCATCCAGTCGAGCTCCTTCTTGTAGTCCCACTCTATCACCTGTCCGAGCTCTGTGCCCATGAAATTGAGCTTCTT
>JAFPPJ010000298.1 GCA_017410745.1 Oscillospiraceae bacterium | reverse complement strand
TTAAACAGTCCTTGCGCAATACTGCCCTATCTAATCCGGATATTGACAAATTTTCCGGAGACGATGATACTGTCAAATACTCTGATGATGATATAATCGACATTACTGATTTTTCAGAAGATGATCCAACCATAGAATAATATATTTAAAGGTGATATTATGAAAAATACTATATTTACCGGCGCGGGCGTAGCTATCGTCACTCCTATGCATGAGGACGGAAGCGTTAACTATAATGTTCTCGGCGAAATGATAGAAATGCAGATAGCAGGCGGTACCGATGCTATCATCATATGCGGCACCACCGGCGAATCCTCCACCCTTACCGATGAAGAGCACAGGGAGTGCATCCGCTATACCATTGAAAGGGTCGCACACCGCATACCCGTTATCGCAGGCACAGGCAGCAACGATACTGCATATGCTATCGAGCTTTCCAAGGAAGCAGAGAAAATGGGAGCAGACGGTCTTCTCGTCGTAACTCCCTACTACAACAAGACTTCACAGAGAGGTCTTATCGCTCATTACACTGCTATCGCAGATGCAGTGAACATACCCATCATACTCTACAATATCCCTTCGAGAACCGGCGTGACTATCTCAATAGATACATTCAAGGTGCTCGGTGAACACAAGAACATCGCTGCTGTAAAGGAAGCAAGCGGCAATATATCCGCAATCGCAAGGATAATCGCCGAGTGCGGCGACAAGCTCGATGTATACAGCGGCAACGATGACCAGATAGTTCCTATCATGGCTCTCGGCGGAAAGGGCGTTATATCCGTACTTTCCAACGTTGCTCCCGATGTTGCGCACAAGATAGCTCAGCTCTGCCTTGACAACAATTACCCCGAGGCTGCAAACCTGTCGGCAAAGTATCTTTCACTCTCAAATACGAACGGTCTGTTCATAGACGTCAATCCTATACCCGTAAAGGCTGCTCTCAATATGATGGGTATTGATGCAGGCCCCTGCCGTCTCCCTCTCTATGAGATGGAGGATGAGAAGAAGGCAAAGCTCCGCAGCATCCTCAACGATCTTGGTATGATAAAATAAGCGATCAGACAACGAACCGACTGTCTGCACTTTCGGTGCGGCAGCCGGTTTTTTGATAGGGCTTCGGCTTGAAAAGGAAAGTCCTTGCAAGAGCCCGGCTCTGCGAAGAACCGCGTTCATGGGAACTTATAACGCTGCAAAGGAGCATTGAAATGAAAAAAGTAGTTATCACCGGTGCAAACGGACATATGGGCAAAGTCATCACATCTATAATAGAGAAGCGTGACGACTGCGAGATCATCGCAGGTATCGACCTCAACACCAAGCCCAACGAGAATTTCACTGTATACAAGAGCTTTTCCGAGCTTGAAGTGAAGCCCGATGTTATCATAGACTTTTCACACCCGTCCGTTCTTGATGACCTGCTTGCCTACTGCAAGGCAAACAATGTTGCCGCTGTGATCGGCACTACAGGCTACACCGCTGAGCAGAAGGAACAGATCAAGGCAGCAGCATCCGATATACCCGTATTCTTCACATTC
>JAFPPJ010000297.1 GCA_017410745.1 Oscillospiraceae bacterium | reverse complement strand
GTCGCTCGACAGCTCGCTGAACGTGACGGGCGCTACCTCCACATGAAGGTCGAAGCGGTCAAGCAATGGGCCCGATATGCGGCTCACATACGCCTTCGCCTGATTGGGGGAGCATATGCATTTCTTCGTGGGATGCCCCATATATCCGCATGGGCATGGGTTCATAGCCGCCACGAGCATGAATGAGCAGGGATATGTGACCGTGCCCGACGAGCGGGATATGGTGACCTGCCTGTCCTCGAGGGGCTGACGCAGCATCTCAAGGGTGGGTCGGGCAAACTCGGGCAGCTCATCGAGAAACAGCACGCCGTTGTGTGAAAGGCTTATCTGACCCGGCTTCGGCACAGTGCCGCCGCCGCACAGTCCCGCTCCCGATATGGTGTGATGGGGCGAGAAGAACGGCCGTCTCACTACGAGGGGCTCTGCCCTGCTGACCATCCCGCACACCGAATGGATGTTGGTGGTCTCTATGGACTCCTCAAAGGTCATAGTCGGCATGATGGAGGGCAGGCGCTTGGCAAGCATGCTCTTGCCCGTACCGGGAGGGCCTACCATAAGCAGGTTGTGACCGCCCGCCGCCGCTATCTCGAGTGCCTTCTTCGCAAGGGTCTGCCCCTTGACATCGGCATAGTCGGCGGTATACACATAGTCCGCAGGCTCGGGTATGAAGCGGGGCTCGGGGGATATGACCTCCTTACCCGTGAGATGCGCCATCAGCTTCTCCACGTTCTCGGCGGCGTATATGTCTATTCCGTCTGCCACGCTTGCCTCGCAGGCATTCTCCGCAGGGACGAACGCCGCCTTGAAGCCCTCTGCACGGGCACGCAGCACCATAGGCAGCACGCCTGCCACGCCGCGTATATCGCCGCTGAGCGAGACTTCGCCTATGAACACGCATTCATCGAGGGCGTGGGATGGTATATCCGATGGTATGAGCCCCTGTGCGCGCATGACCGACAGGAGCACGCCCAGGTCGAACACGCTGCCCGCCTTCCTTGTGTCGGCGGGTGCGAGGTTTACCACCACGCGGGCAAGAGGGAAACGCTCGCCGCAGGAGCGGAATGCGGAGCGTATCCTCTCCCTGCTCTCCTTTACGGCGGTGTCCGCAAGACCCACTATATCGAATGTCGGCTGTCCCTTGGATATCTCCGTCTCCACCTCCACGGGGAAGGCATTGAGCCCGAACAGCCCTATGGAATTCACCTTTGCAAACATAAGTCTCCTGATTTACATATCAATGCACGGAATGCATAATGCACAATGCATAATGAAGAATTCATAGTGACGAATGCGAAATGCAAAATGCGTACAGGAAAGCGCATCATTATGCATTATGCATAATTATATGCATTTTTACTCTTCCGGTTCGATGATATCGTACTTGTTTACCGGCGGCTTGGGCGCTGCTGCGAAGTCTGCGGGAGCGCTGCGGAAGAGCTGATCCACCTCGGGGCTGTAGCCTGCACATATGCCGGGGAAGCGCTCGAGACAGTCGTCTATGGCCACCCTGAGGGTAGGCTCATCGGTGAGGCACTCAAAGACATTGCCGTCATTTGCGGCGAAGTAGATGTAAAAGCGGTCGGATCTGCCGGTGTATATGCCGTTGTAGTAGTTGTATATTATCTGTCTGCGGCCGAACACCCATACAAGTGTGTTCGAGTATATGACCTGCTTGCTGCTGACGGAGAGCACCGAGTACTTGTTGCCGATGATGATCGCCGCACCGCCTGCGGGACGATAGAGAGAGGCAGTCCTGAAGTCCTCCTCTGCCGCCTGTTCATTCGCCATGACAGCGGAGTACTTGTCGATAAGGGCTGTATATTCCTTTCCGGTGAGGGAGTAGATGAACACTGCAAGAGCCACCAGCACCGCTATGACGAGTATCACATAGTAGACGCCGCCGAACAGGAGAAAGGCCAGGTTTATCAGCAGGAGCACACCGAATATGGTGCCTGATATCGCCATAGTGCGGAAGCCTATCTCATCGTGGAGGGACTTGTGCTCATGTGCCTTGCGGCGTATTTTCTCCATCTGGTCTGCAAGGTATTTCTGCTTATTCTCATATGCCCTTGTGCCGGGGGTCCTGGCGTTATGTATAAACTTCAGCTGTATCTTGTCGAGGAAGAGTATGACAGTGCCCACTGCCGCAAATATCAGGAACACCACTACGGCGGATGCGGTCATGCCCTCTGCGCCTATGGCCAATGCGAATGCTACCGCCATGATATAGAACACAACTGCCGCTATGACCGAGCTGCGCTTCTTTTCCTTTTCGAGCTTCTCTGGGTCGTATTGTTTCTGTGCCATTGCAGCGTCCTCCTGTTATTTGTCGCTTACGATGTAGGGCTTGTATGCGTCGAGATATGTCCAGCCGGATATGACGGTGAGTGCGGTGGATATCCATATCAGCACCTGTGCTGCGATATCAGCCCATACTGCGGTGATGCCGAACGCCTGTGCGAAGAGTATGAATACTATCGCCGTCATTGTGAATGCGGTCTTGAGCTTGCCCCATATATTGGCGGCTACTACCACGCCCTTGTCGGCGGTGACAAGCCTGAGACCCGACACCATGAATTCCCTTGCGATTATGATGAGCACGGGAACTGCGCCGCATATGCCCTTCTGCACGAAGCATACCAGAGCGGATATGACGAGTACCTTGTCCGCCAGGGGATCGAGGAACTTGCCGAAGGTGGTGACAAGGTTGCGGGAACGGGCGATGTGTCCGTCGAGGGCATCGGTGATGGATGCCACTGCGAATACTATCAGCGCAATAAGTCCCGACATGGGAACTATATCGGTCAGTGCAAAGAATACAAAGAAGGGCACGAGTACCATTCTCAGAACGGTCAGCTTATTCGGAAGATTCATATCGCTTCTCCTATCAGATCACAGTCCATGACTTCATCTATGCGGACTTTTACATAGTCGCCCATAGCGGGGCGCTTTTCGGCGGTGAAGTATATCTTGCCGTCTATCTCGGGAGCATCGTATGCGCTCCTGCCGAAGAAGCATTCTCCGTAGCGGTCGTAGCCCTCGGTTATGACCTCGAGCACCTGACCCACACGCTTTTCGTTCTCCTCTGCCATTATGGTCATCTGCAGCTCCATCACCAGTTCCTCGCGGCGCTGCTTCTCTTCATCGTCCACCTGCGCATCCATCCTTGCGGCGGGAGTGCCCTCCTCTGCGGAATAGGCAAAGCATCCCAGACGGTCAAAGCGGGTCTCGCGTATGAACTCGGAAAGCTCCTCGAACTGCTCCTTAGTCTCGCCGGGGAAGCCCACCATCACGGTGGTGCGGAGCATAACGCCGGGTATGCGCTCGCGGATGCGGCGTATCACATCGCGTATCTGTGCGCCTGTGCCCTGTCTGCGCATGGCAGAGAGCACGGGGTCGGATATATGCTGTATGGGCATCTCGATGTACTTGACTATCTTCTCCTCCCCGGCTATGACGTCAAGGAGCTCATCGGTAACACGCTCGGGATAGCAGTAGAGCACGCGTATCCATCTGAGCCCGTCTATCCTGCACAGCTCGCGCAGCAGTGCGGGCAGGCGGTACTCACCGTATATATCCTCGCCGTAGCGGGTGGAGTCCTGTGCTATGACGCACAGCTCGGTGACGCCGTTTTCGGCAAGGCTCTTCGCCTCATGTATCAGCTGCTCCATAGGCACACTGCGGTATCTGCCGCGTATCTGCGGTATCGCACAGAAGGAGCAGCAGTTAGAGCAGCCCTCGGCGATCTTGAGGTATGAATAGAATGGCAGCGTGGTCTGCACTCTGCCGCCCGTAAGGGGCAGCTCGGTCTTGTCGCCGTACTCGCGGACGGTCTCACCATTCGTCACACGGGCAATGACATCGCATATCGCGCCGTTCTTGCCAAGGCCTACACAGGCATCTACCTCGGGCAGCTCCGCCATGAGCTCGTCCCTGTACCTTTCGGCAAGACATCCCGTAACGATGATATGCTTTATCCTGCCTTCCTTCTTGAGCTCGGCAAATTCGAGGATATTCTCTATCGCTTCCTCCTTCGCCGACTGTATGAAGCCGCAGGTATTTATCACGACCACATCGGAAAGAGCGGCATCGCCTACAAGCTGATAACCGTCCTTCTGCATACTGTACAGCATCCTCTCCGCGTCTACCTGGTTCTTGGCGCAGCCTAAGGACACCATCCCTACTCGTATCATATTTTCTCCCGTCCGACGCATTGCGTCATATTGTTAAGAAACTGTGACTTTTCACAGCATCCGTATTTCTCAATGTTGAAATTATGGATGAAATCATAGTTGATATCATGGATAAAATCATAGTTGATATCATAGTTAATATCATAGTTAATATCATAGTTAATATCATAGTTAATATCATAGTTGATATCATCCCTAAACAAAAACAAAAACACAAACAAAAGCAAAAACACAAAACAAAAGCACAAACAAAAAGCAGCTTCGCTGCATACACGCAGTAAACTGCGTGGATATACATAAACAGCTTTGGTTTTTGTGCAAGTTACCAAAGTTTCTTTTGAAGGTAACATTTAACTTGACATTCGGATGCGAATGTGGTATTATATCTTTAGCGGGTCATCCTCCTGCTCGCTTTGCTCTGCCTGCTTCTTAGCCTTCATCTCTTCGATATATCTGTCGATCACCTCGCGGTACTCCGCCCGCTGCTGAGGTGACGGCACCGTGAACGAACGTGTCACATCGAATGTACCGTTCGGCACCTGTGAGAACTTGATCGTCACCAGATATTCCCCGTCCTCGGGACATTCGGCAAAGGCTATTGCCTTGCGCTCGCTGATGAACACGAAATATGTGCGGCGCAGCTTGGTCTTGCACTCGGGGCAGCGGCAGGTGATGATCTTCTTCGAGCGTATCCCCGCCTCCACGGATTCAATGCCGGTGTATGTGCGGTAGAACCGCAGCTCGCGCTGTATCCTGCGCTCCTCCTCCACCTCTGCGAGCACCTTGCCGTACTCTGCGGGTATATATCTGGCAAGCCCCATCTCACGGGCGATGCGGTAGGTATATGTGGCATCGTTGAGCGCATCATGCGCCTTGAGGTCGAGGGGCAGCCCGTAATGCTCCACCGCTGCGCTCACGCCATACTGCCTGCTGTCATGGGTGACACGGTGGGAGAATATCACCTGCAGGTCGTAGAACGGCGGAAGAGTACTGTCGTCCATGCCGTGCACCGCAAGATTGGCGCGCAGCACCTTCTCATCCTCCGTGCCCCATGTGATGAACACCGGGTCGTCCCCGCAGAAGCGCAGGAAGCTCTGATAGGCTGCGGCAAAGGGTCTGCCGAAGCTCAGTGCCGCGGAATCAAGTCCCGTCACCTTCTCCACCGCGCGGTTTATCCTCTTGTAGAACTTGGGGCGCACGCATATCTGGAAGCTGTCCACCAGCTCGCAGGCATCGTTCGTCCTGACTGCGCCGATGCGTATTATCTCTCCGTTGAGGGGCACGGGCTCGGTTATCATGCCGCCCCTGCCTATCGGCTGGTTCCACTCAAGGTCAAGTATGATATAATTCAAGCCGTCACTCTCCTTGATGGTCGTCCATCGCCAGAAGTACATCGTGACGGGTGACTATTCCCGAGAACATCCCGCGCGAATCGACTACCGGGATGAAGTTCTGCGAGATTATCCTCTCGAACAGCTCATGGAAGCCCGCATCTATCTGCACCGACTCGAATCGTGTCACACCCGCAAGATCGCCTACGGTAAGCCCGTCCGAGCCTATCGCCTGCACCGAATCATTGTCGAGTATCCTGTAAAGGAAATCTCTTTCACTGACCACGCCGATGTACAGTCCCTCACGGTCTATGACGGGGACGGCGGTGAAGCCTGTCTTGATGAATTCCGTCAGACCCTCCCACGCATTCACATCGCTGTAGAGGAATGACACCTGCGACTTTGGTTTTATAAGCATTGCTGTATTCATAGCTACC
>JAFPPJ010000002.1 GCA_017410745.1 Oscillospiraceae bacterium | reverse complement strand
CCCCAGATCCAGGGCAGATGCCCCGAGGGTACAGACCACGCGGTAATCAAGTTTGCTCCCGCTCCCGACTTCGGCGCAGGTCAGTACGTTATGGCAAGCGCAGCAGACAACTATGCTATCTCCAAGGGCTGCGACAATGTAGAGGCTGCAAGACTCTTCATCGAGTACATCTCCGAGTCTCCCCAGTATCTCGCAGACAGCGGCTATATCGCAGCTAAGCAGGGCGTAGATCCCATCGTTCCCGAGCTCTACAAGATCATAGATGATGCAGTGGCAGACGGAAGCTGCAAGGTGCTCTATTCCTACGCTACCGACCAGAACTCCATCAACAACGAGAATGTCCTCTCCGAGGCAAACCTCCTTGCAGATGTGAAGTATGCAGGCAACCTCTTCGACTCCCTCGATGTTACAAAGGATCCCGACTGGTCTGCATATGATGCTCAGGTTGAGAAGCAGAATCAGGCCTATGTTGAGGCAAGAAAGGATCTCGGCGTTTCCTGGCAGTGAGTCTGACGGCCGGTAAGTCGATCCACGGGGCAAGATCTGATATGAGCATATCTTGCCCCATACCAATTTGTATTGGAAAGTGAAAATATGAGTTCAACACTTAAAGTATCTGAGCTGCGCAAGGCAGGAAACAAGAGCAAGGCAGAACGGCGCATATTCATAATACTCTTTCTTGCGATCCCTCTGCTGCATCTTCTGATATTCTCCTATGTGCCCATCGTGGGCAACTTCATCGTGAGCTTCACCAACTGGAAGGGCTTCGGTGAGATGGAATTCATAGGCCTCAGAAATTACAAGAAGCTGTTCAGCAACACGGAGTATATCTCCATGTTCAAGAACTGTCTCTGGTATCTGCTTGCAGCTATTCCTCAGCTTGTGTTTGCATTCTTCCTCGCAGTTATCATCAACGGTAAATTCAGGGGACTCAATGTATTCAAGGGGATACTGATACTTCCCTATCTCCTCAACGGTGTTATCGTATCCACGATATTCATCATATTCTTCCAGAACAACGGCTCGCTCAATGCGATATTCGATCTGTTCGGGCTGAAGGCCTTTGAGCACAAGTGGCTGCAGGATCTCAAGATAGTGAACCCTGCCATCGCATCCATCAGTATCTGGCGCTATTACGGAATGAACTTCATCATGTTCTTCGGTGCGCTCCAGACCATACCCGCAGAGCACTATGAAGCTGCTGTCATAGACGGATGCACCAAGATGCAGGAGATACGCTACATCTCGATACCCTTTATACGCAAGGTGCTGCTGATAAACATTATCCTCAGCATATCGGGCTCCATACAGGTATTCGAGATACCCTACATCATGCTCAACGGTTCAAACGGCACTCTTACACCTGTTATCCAGATACAGCAGAGCATGTATGACAACAGGGTGGGCTTTGCGGCAGCATTGTCCGTACTGGTGTTCGTCATCGTTCTGATCGTTATCGGCCTGCAGAAGCTGCTGGTCAAGGATGACTGAAAGGAGGAGCTATGATACACGAATCTACATTATACAAGGTAGTGCGTTATGTGTTCCTCGTACTTGCGAGCATATTCGTGCTCGTGCCGCTGATACCCCTGGTATTCATGGCATTCAAGACCGGTGCGGAGTATTCCGCTACATCGGTGCTGCAGCCCCCCTCAAACATATTCAACTTCTACAACTTCGGATATGCGATAAGGGTCGGCAAGCTGTTCAGCGCATTCCTTACCACAGCAGTTATACTGGTAATATCACTGAGCATACAGATACTTTTCACCTGTATGGTATCCTATGTGCTCCACCGCTTTGATTTCATAGGCAAGACTGCGGTACGCACAGCATTCACACTGACAATGTTCATACCGATCGTTGCCACACAGACACTGGTATTCCGCATGATGCACGCAGTACATCTGATAAATACGATGTGGAGCGTTATCATACTCTATTGCGGCGTCGGCATTGTCGGCATATACATCATGCTTAATCTCCTTGACAACGTGACAAGGGAAATAGATGAGGCGGCATGGATAGACGGGGCTTCATATCACTATACCTTCTGGTCGATCGTATTCCCCCTTATGCGCCCCGCCTGCACCACGCTGCTGATAATACAGGGCATAGCACTGTACAATGACTTCTATATACCGAATCTCTATCTCAACAGCAATGTGCAGACATTCACCGTGGCACTGTACAAGTTCTACGGCTCTATGTCCACACCGTTCGAGATAGTATCCGCAGCGATACTTCTGGGTATGATACCGATACTCATCGTGTTCATATGTCTCCAGAAATACATCTACAGCGGCATCGCTGCAGGTGCGGTAAAAATGTGATAACCAACTTTACTTGCCTCCTAAAAAATCCCCCCATCCCATATGGCTGCCCAATTCACCGGGCAGCTTTATGGTATATACAAAGGAGCATACTATGAAAAAGAACGGCAAGACCATATTCTATAACGTGCTCGGCTATATCCATGTGACCTTCTGGCTCAGTCTGTCGGCATTCCTTGCCATATATCTGAGCCTGGGGATACTTCTCATACCGGCTCTGTGCTCCGTATTCATGATCGGCAAGGATATCATATACGGGGAATATGACATGACCGACGGCGTGATAAAGCGCTTTATCGGCGGTGTGAAGGAGAATATCGGCATGATGCGCTTCTTCCCGCTGCAGCTGGTGTTCATCCTTGAGGCTGCAGGGATATATGCGGCGGGTCTTACAGGGATGAAGCCGATAGTGTATGTATGCACCGGCCTTATGAGCCTTATGCTGACATATATCATATTCATATGTCTGTGCCGTGTACACTTTGAGCAGAAATGCGACCCTGTTACGGTGGCTGTCATTATGCTGTACTCCCTGCCGTATATGCTTACGGTAT
>JAFPPJ010000296.1 GCA_017410745.1 Oscillospiraceae bacterium | reverse complement strand
GCGATAGGTGGGAAGACGGGCATAGATTTCGGCGGCGCCAAAAACCAAATCGGCACCTTTACTGAGGCGGAAGAGGTGCGTTCTTGTTCATTGCGAGGATAACTGAGAGCGCAAGGAATGCCACGATGAACACTCGCATATAGAGCACCTGCTTCTTGTCGTCCATATCCTTCTTTATGGGCTTGATAAGGTCTATCGTAAGGGTAGAGGAGGATGTGAGCACGAGAGAGGAGAGAGTGGACATGGAAGCGGAGAGCACGAGCACTACCACAAGTCCGAGGAGCACTTCGGGAAGTGCTGCGTTGAGTATAGCGGGAACGATGGCATCGTATACCAGCTTGCCGTTGGGCATCTTCTCAAGCAGGAATCTTGTGGTATCGGAGGGGTCTTCCGTTGCATACAGTCTGCCGAAGCCGCCGAGGAAATAGGAGCCGCCTGCTACCACGAATGCAAATACAGTGGAGATTATGCTTCCTCTTGTGATGGCCTTGTCATCCTTTATCGCATAGAACTTGCCTACCATCTGAGGAAGTCCCCATGTGCCGAGGGAGGTGAGTATAACCACACCGATGAGGTTTATGGGGTCGGGGCCTACCATAGAGCCGTATACGCCCTTGCTGTCGGGGATGGCGCTGAGCTGCTCGAATGCGGAGGAAAGACCGCCCTTGTAGTTTACGCAGCATACCACGACCGCGATAATGCCAGCGAGCATGATAAGACCCTGGATGAAGTCATTCACGGCTGTTGCAAAGTAGCCGCCGAGGATAACGTAGAGCGCGGTGAAGACTGCCATTGCGATTATGCAGATATTGTACGGGATATGGAACGCACTCTCGAAAAGTCTGGAAAGACCATTGTATACCGATGCGGTGTAGGGGATGAGGAAGATGAAGATGATGATGGCGGATGCGATCTTCAGCGAGCGCGAGCCGTATCTCTTCTCGAAGTATTCGGGCATCGTGGAGGCTTCAAGATGCTTTGTCATGATACGGGTGCGCTTGCCGAGTATGACCCATGCGAGCAGCGAGCCTATGACTGCATTGCCTATGCCTATCCATGTAGAGGATGCGCCGTAGAGCCATCCGAACTGTCCTGCGTAGCCGATGAACACGACCGCAGAGAAGTATGATGTGCCGTATGCGAATGCCGTGAACCACGGCCCTATGTTTCTTCCGCCGAGTACGAAGTCACTAACGTTTGAGGTCATTTTGCGGCAGTATACGCCTATTCCTATCATGACCGCGAGGTAAATTATGAGTATTGCCCAGGTCATATTAAACTCTCCTTTTCGCTTTAAAATTGAAACACTTTAAATGGATAAAGTGCCGAGGGTATTATCATGCAGGGAGCAGCCGCTCCCTGCAGATCAGCTGTAAAGCTTACATATTGTATACATCAACTGCGGAAAGCACGTTGAAGTCGCCGCTTGCCACGAGTATATCCGCGCTCTTTGCGTCATCGGAGGTCTTTATCACGACAGCAGCATCCGCACCGGAATTGAGTGCGTACATATACTTTATGTCGATGCCGTTATCGGAGAGGAGACCGGACAGCTTGTTGAGCATGCCGAAGTGATGCGGGAGCTTTATGGCGGTAACATCGGTGAGCATAGCGGAGAAGCCTGCATCTACGAGGGTCTCCACTGCCTGTGAAGGCTGTGAAACGATCATGCGGAGCATGCCGTAGTCGCCGGTGTCATCGAGGCTGAGGCATACGATGTTGATATTGTTGTTCTTGAGTATCTCGGTGACCTGTTCAAGTCTGCCGATGCGGTTTTCGATAAATACTGTGAGCTGTTTCATCAGGTAAGCCCCTTTCTGTTGTCGGTGACACGCTTGGCCTTGCCTTCAAAGCGCTTGAGCGTGTGAGGAGATTCGAGCACTATCTTGGCATCTATGCCGAGCATAGTGCGAAGACTTGACTTGAGCCTTGCTCTGAGCTTTTCAAGCTCGGAAACATCATCTGTCATGGACTCGGGTGCAAGCTCTACTCTTATGGTGAGTATATCGGAATGATCCTTGCGGTCAACGATTATCTCATAGTGAGGGCCGAGCTCATCGAAGCGGAGCATTACCTCCTCGATCTGGGACGGGAATACGTTTACGCCCTTGATCTTGAGCATATCATCCGTTCTGCCCGAAAGTATATCCATTCTCGCGGTTGTTCTGCCGCACTTGCAGGGCTCATAGAACAGGCGGGTGATGTCTCTTGTGCGGTAGCGTATGAGGGGGAGCGCTTCCTTGGTGAGGCAGGTGACTACCAGCTCGCCCTTCTCGCCTGCGGGGAGAACATCGCCTGTCTCGGGGTCGATTATCTCGCAGATGAAGTGATCCTCATTGATATGCATGCCGCAGAGCTCTGTACATTCGCCCGACACGCCGGGGCCCATGAGCTCACTCATGCCGTAGTTCTGTGTAACGGTGAGCTTATCGCCGTAGAGCTTTCTCATCTCATCGCGCATGGCTTCTGTCATAAGCTCGCTTCCCACGAGGGCGGTGCGGAGCTTGAGGTCTGTCTTGGGGTTGAGACCCATAGAGAGAGCCACTTCACCGAGCCTGAGCGCATAGGAAGGTGTGGCAACGAGGAGCGTTGAGCCGTAATCCTTCATATACATGAGCTGCTTCTCGGAGTTGCCCGTAGAGGAGGGGATGATGCACGCGCCTATATGCTCAAGTCCCTTGTGAAGACCGAGAGCGCCCGTGAACATTCCGTAGCCGAAGCATATCTGGCACACATCCGATGAATCTGCGCCGCCTGCTGCTGCAAGTCTTGCCACACATTCAGCCCATACCTCAAGGTCGTGAGGTGTATAGCCTACTACCGTGGGCTTGCCCGTTGTGCCCGAGGATGCGTGTATGCGCGCGAGCTTATCCGTGCCTACCGCAAACAGGCCGAAGGGATAATTGTCCCTGAAGTCCTGCTTCGTGGTGAAGGGCAGCCTTTTCAGGTCGTCAAGCGACTTCACGTCATCGGGCGATATGCCTGCTGCATCCATCTTTGCGCGATACGGCTCGACATTATCATACACATATCTTACCAGCTTCTTGAGCCTGTCGAGCTGGATCCCCTCTATCTCAGCACGGGAGAGGGTTTCTTCCTTTGCCCATATCATTGTGAATTATCATCTCCATTTACCGCTGCCGAAAGCAGCGCAATATCCTATTATATATACTGTAACACAAATTATCTCATTTGTCAAGTAAAACCGGTGCGACCGGTTGCGATTTCGTTGATATTTACCTGCAAGTTGATATCATTTGCGGCTCGGGTCGCCAAAGGCGACTGCTGCCCGATGCTCGTTTGAGCGGGAGCGGCGTTCGACCCTCGGAGCATTGATCTGCAAGATATGGGATATGGCTGGAGTGCGCATATAAAGCAGATCCGACTTCTGCCCGATGCTCGCAGCTGCTGAAAAAACGGCGGGAAGACCCCGCCGCTGTTTATGAACCCTTTTGTCTGAGAACATTCTTGCATTCGTACATCTTGCGGTCGGCACGCTTGAATACGTCCTGCACCTTCATGTCGATACCAGGCTGATATTCCGACAAGCCCACCGCTATGGTAACAAGGCCGTTTTCCTTGTTGTCCGCGACTGCCGATTCGACCACTGCCATGAGGACATCCCTCTCCTTGTAGTCGCTGCCCTGCAGCAGCACGGCGAACTCATCTCCGCCTATGCGGTATACGGGGCTGTGCTTGAATATGGAGCATATCATCCTGCACGCGCTCCTGATATATTCATCGCCCGCATCATGTCCGAGAGAATCATTGATATTCTTCAGCCCGTTTATATCCGCCACAGCCAGTGCGAAATGCGGTGCTGTGCCTGCGTTTATCTCATTGTCAAGGGCGATCTCCGACTGCACATATGCGTACTTGTTCTTCACGCCCGTGAGCGCATCCCTTGTGGCGATATCCATTGCGCTGCCTATCGCCTTCTTGTACTCTATCTCCCTGCGCATCGCCGCATCCACATTCGCCACAGCGATTATGACATGGGTGGAATCCTCCTTCGGACGCACCGCAAAGAGCGTGACATACTGCGGCCTGCCGTCGAGCATGAGGCGGTAGTTTAGGGTGTTCGTGCCCGTCTCCCTGAGACTTGAAAGGAAGGTCTCCTTTTCCATGGCGTGGGACATCATATACAGATCTTCGGGATAGATATCCTCGACCATATTGCGCTGGGTATCGCCGAAGAAGTCCGTGCCCGATTCGCCCACCTTGATCTGTGCATACTTCGGGCTCGCACAGTATTCCGCATATTCATTTGTCTCGATATTGACGTGATATATGACCTCATACCGCTGTGTGAGAGCCTTGATTATCTCGGAGAAGTCCTCGTTCTTCTTCTCTATGGAATGTGTCCTGCGTATCTGCGCATCTATGTCCGATACGCCTATTACTATCACATTGGGATTATTCTTGGGATTTACCGCGTGGAGATTGAGATACTTCACTTTATCCCCGAAGTGCTGTCTGTATATAAGTGAGATAGACCCCGAAAGGCTCAGGCTCTTTAACAGCTGCTCCTTGCTCAGTTCAAACAGCAGCCTTTCCCTATCCTCGTGATAGATGCATTTTTCCGCATCCGTTATTATATCCGCGAAGAAGTCCGTGCCCTTCTTGGCTGTGCCGAGCCGCGCATATTCCGAGCTTGCGAGATACTGCACATAGGCGTTTGTCTCCGCATCTATATAGTATATGGCTTCATATCGGCTGGCAAGCGCATTGGCGATATGGTGGTATGTCTCCTTCTCTGCATTTGATGCAGCAGTGCGGAGCACCTGCTCATTCACGTTCTGCACGCCGATTATGATGAATTTGTTGTCCGCACCCGTGCCCCTGATGGTCTTGAGGAAATAGTGCACAGGCTTGCCGTCTATGACAAGGCGGTAGCTGAGAGTGAAGGATTTGCCGTGGCTGAGCGCTTCATACACGTTCTTCTTGGTGAAGGCTTCAAGGAACTTGTCCTGATCCTCCCTGTACACCATAGCGCGGCAATTCTTTATGGTATCGGCGTAGAAATCGCTGCCGCTCGACAGCACTTTAAGACAGCTGTCGCCCGCAGAGCCCGCGTACTCCTGATAGCTGTCATCATCGTTGTTTATTACATATACAGACTCATAGTCACCAGCAAGCGCAAGTGCAAGTCTTTCAAAAGTAATGGTGCTCCCCGTGTCCTTCATTTTATCACCCGCCTGTATAGTATATACACATCTATTATATCATAAGTCTGATATGAATTGCAATACTTTTTTTCAGAAATTTTGATTTTTTTTGTACAATGGTGACGTGGAAATTCTAATCTGATTTTAATTGACTCAGAGCGTACTATGTGATATAATACAGATATTATAGATAATACATCAGAGGTGGATCTTTATGAGAAAAGGATTTGTGGGAATGTGGGCAGTCCTGCTGCTTATCGTGGCGGTCAAGGTGCTCCATATTATGGAGCCGTTCGTGGTGATGATGGCATGGACTGTGGTACTGGCGGTGTATCTGCTCGTGAAGAACGGCCTGCCAAAGCTCTCACAGGCGGCGGCATCGCTGCTGCTCGGAGGTGCTGTGGCGGCGGCGTGCCTGCTGCATGGTATCGGAGTGATGGGACTTATCTTCTTTGCGCTCCCTACCTTGATATGCTCTCTTGCGGTATTCTCGGTGCTTGACAAAAAGGGCACGGGCATATTCTGCGGCAGGGATGCAAAGTCGGTGCTGCTGTCCCTTGGCATAGGCGCGGCGGCGGGCGTAGTGCTGACACTGATAAATACCTTCGTGTTCAAGTCCGATCTGCCCGCAGACCCGGTGCTCTCACCCGTAAGGATAATATGGGCGCTGCAGCCCGGCATAGCAGAGGAGATCGCATCCCGTGCAATATTCATGGCAATGTGCCTGTACATGGCAGGGGAGAAGATGAGCAAGGCGGAGACCTTCACCATGTATGCGGCAATGATACTGCCCCATGCCATCGCGCATAACTTCGGCCTCGTGGAATGTCTGATACTTGCAGTGGTGTTCGGCATACCGTTCGTGCTCCTGCAGAGAAAGCGCGACATCGCCTCCGCTATAACTGCACACTTCATCATAGATGCGGTCAGATTTGTGATATACGGCGGATAAATATAAGGCGCAGCTTTGTGCTGCGCCTTTGTGCTGTTTACTGCGGCAGGGAAGCCAGATGCTTCGGATACCAGTTGATGAAGAATGCGGTGAATGCGCCCATAGCTGCG
>JAFPPJ010000295.1 GCA_017410745.1 Oscillospiraceae bacterium | reverse complement strand
GAACTGCATCCGATGATGATACGTTCTTCTGTGAAAAATGCGGTCATGAACTGGATCCTTACATCAATGGCAGCTGCTGTGGAGTGACCTGCCCCAATTGCGGATGGGGCTGGGCGACAACATATATCGAGCCTATCATGGAAGACAGCAATTTTTACCATATCATCCTTGAAACCAATGACATATCATTGAAAGTCATCAGGATAGTTTCGGATATTGCCTGCTGTAATTATATCCAGGCAAGGAAGATTATTGAGAAAGCACCTGTTGAGATATTCTGCGGTCAGGCAGTTGAAGTCCGAAAAAACAAGGAAAAGCTTGAATCCGCCGGCATCAGATTCGGGATAGAGCCCGTGTTCCCTTATTGATCATCGCCCCTCATACTATCAGATATCACGAGGATAGTATGAGGGGCAGCGTATACCCGTGTCTCTCCCGTATCCCACTGCGTGCGAGGCACATTAAATTTATGAAAGGGGCTTGATTTTTCCGGAAAGCTGTAGTATAATAAAGTTAGCAATGTATAACTCAATAGGAGGCCGTTATGTATAAGACTACCGTAAATATAGACGGCATGATGTGCAGTATGTGCGAAAGTCATGTCAACAACGCCATCCGCAGCGCTCTCACCGTGAAGAAGGTGGAGTCCTCTCATAAGAAGGGCACTACCGTCATACTCAGTGAAGACGCCATAACATCCGCACAGGTCGAGAAGGCTCTTGCTGATTCGGGCTACAGGATCACAGGCGTAGAATGTGTCCCCTACGTTAAGAAGGGACTTTTCTCACACTGAGGCGAAAAGGAACGGATATGGATCAGAACAGACAGATAGAAAAATGGCTCATAAAGACACTTGGAAAGGAAGACGGCGCTCGTCTGGCCGCATCGCAGAAGCGCATATTCTCAAAGCTTGACATCACGGGCAGGACCACCGCACAGCGTAAGACTCTGGCTAAGACCATACTGCCCCGCATCGCACTGTATAAGGCGCTTCTTTCCGACAGCGCACTGCATGACAGAGCTTATGATATCACACGGGAGTATATGCTCGGCGTTGTGGGCAGGCAGAAGCACTCAGGCACAGCCATGATGGAGATAGTACCCGGATTTTACCGCATATACAGCAAGGTATTCCTGAATATAATGCGCACCACAGACCTGCAGGCGAGCACGCAGAAGGAAGGAAAGAACTTCTACGACATAACCATCACCGACTGCCTGTGGCACAATGCCTGTGTACAGGCGGGATGCCCCGAGCTGTGCAGGACATTCTGCGAGGTGGACGACATCACCTACGGCGGGCTGAAAAAGCTGGGCTTCTCACGCACACAGACACTGGGCATGGGCGGCACCTGCTGTGATTTCCATTTCTACAGAAAAGCGCGTATAGGAAAGGACGAACAATGAAGATACTTGTATATGGCACAGGGGCGATAGGTTCCCTGATGATACACTTTCTGTGCAGAGCGGGCAATGATGTGACGGTGGTGGCTCGTTCTTCCTACAATGAGCTCAGCAAGAACGGGCTGATAATACGCCATAAGCTTCAGGGCAAGACCACCGTCGATCACCCGAAGATAGTCAAAGAGGCCGAAAGCACCCATTACGACATAGTTTTCTCCGTGATGCAGGGACAGCAGCAGAAGGCACTTCTCCCCTGCCTCAGAAAGCTTGACACCGATCTCATCGTGCTTGTGGGCAATAATATGGAGACCACGGAGTGCAGCAAAGCTCTTGTGGGAAAACACGTCCTGTACGGCTTTCAGGATTCTGCAGGCCACAGGGAGCATAACGCAGCAGTCGTGGGCAGGCTGCCTGTGACAGGGCTCAACGTCGGCAGGCTGCACAAGCCCGCACCGCAGGCCTATATTGATAAGCTCAGGAAAGCATTCGACGTGAAGGGCTGCAAGGTCACGAATACCGACAGCATGTACGCATACTATATGTATCACATCGCAGAGCTCATGCCCTACTGCTATCTGTGCTATGACAAAGGCTGTGATCTGAAAAAGGCAGACATGGCTGATATAAACAGGATCATGCAGGCTTCCAAGGAATGCTTTGACTATCTCAGGGCGCAGGATATCCCCGTGATGCCAAAGGCCGAGGAGAAGTTCTACGACGGCGGCATCAGCACCGCGGCTATGCGGACGCTCTACTTCGTCATGGCAAAGACCGTGCTCGGCGAGCTCATGGTATCCGACCACTGCAAGAACGGCATAGCCGAGATGAAATACCTTGACGGCAAATTCGAGGAATACCGCCGCGAGCACAGCGGCCCTCCCATGCCCGTATGGGACAGGCTGCGCAGACGTGCATTGAAGGCATGGGGAAAATAATTTTGCAAAAACTCTTGACAAACTCTTCGGAGTATGTTATACTATGTTTAAAGTTAGCATTCGCTAACTTTATTCGATAAGTTTAGGTTAGCATATGCTAACGACATTTATACAGGAGGAAATATGACAGCAGTAATTTATTGGAGCGCTACGGGCAATACAGAGGCAATGGCTCAGGCAGTCGCAGAGGGCGCAGGCGTGACCGCTGTGAGCGTATCGGACTTTAACGGCAATGTGGATGACTACACAGCACTTGGACTTGGCTGTCCGGCAATGGGCGACGAGGTGCTTGAGGAAGATGAGTTCGAACCCTTCTTCTCTGGCATCGAGGGGTCTATCGCAGGCAAGAAGCTTCTCCTCTTCGGCTCCTATGACTGGGGCGACGGTGAATGGATGAGGAAATGGGAGGAGCGTGCAAGAGCAGCAGGTGCAGTTCTTGTGAATGATGCGGGCATCATCGCAAATCTCACTCCCGATGAGGACATACTCTCTCAGTGCCGAGAGCTCGGCGGAAAGCTTGCGGAGTGATATGAATATCGTTGTAGTTGGCGGCAATGACTGTATGGCTTGTAAATACAAGGAGATATGCACCAAATACAAATGCAGGGCTAAGGTGTTCACACAGATGCCCGCTGATTTTGAAAACAAGCTCGGCAGCCCCGATCTTGTAGTGGTATTTACAAACACCTGTTCACACAAGATGGCCAACATAGTCTCACGAAAGGCCGCAAAACAGAAATTCCCCGTTGCAAGGATACACAGTGCCAGCGCATCTGCGCTCCACACTGTGCTCTCGGAATACTGCACGGTATAGTCAAATGGCAGAGCGCATCCACGCTCTGCCATTTCTCTTTGCATCACTGTTGTCGCTCATATAAGCGCGAACGGCAGGGCGATAACTTCAATTATCAGCACCGCCACATTGATCCAGTATATCCTTGGTCTCGGCTTTTCCTTGCTCTTTATCAGATTGACCACCGGAAGTATGAACCCTGTTATCAGATATATCAATATGGTCGGCAGAGCTATCGCTATGGTCATCAGCCCCCATAGTCCCAGCTGCGGGTCGCCACCGTCCGTCAGGAGTATTGACAGTATGGCCAGCATCAGCGGCATATTGAACACATTCTGCACCGTCATCAGCTTATCCCTTTCCTGCCGCTTTGATGACACCACAAGGAATATAACGCTTGCTGCAAGACATACTATCGCATAGATTATCACTTTTGCCGTAGTATCCATTTCATCGCCCCCAATATTCTGTTATCCCGATTATACCACACCGTCCTCCCCATGTCAAGCGGGCAAGCCCGCAGCCATTTCGTTGATGTTTGTCTGCCGTGCGGTCTCATTTGCGACTCGGTCACTTTCATTTGATCCTATGATTTCTTCATATACATTTGAAGCAAGCCCGTCATACTATCCTCGGAACATCGGAAATGAATGTATGCGATACACTCGGCGATTTCGTTGATGTTTGCCTTCAAATCGACTCTGTTTGCGAGCGGGCAAGCCCGCAGCCATTTC
>JAFPPJ010000294.1 GCA_017410745.1 Oscillospiraceae bacterium | reverse complement strand
CTCGGCTACGGGATACATCAGGCCGGCCTTGTCAACATTGGTAAGGTGATGCTCTGCTATATGCTCGCGGTACTCGGTCATGCCGGTAGTGCCGTGGGGAGCCATAACGAATGCGTATATCTCGCAGTCCTCACCGCCGAGTGCGACCTCGTCATGAGGCATGGAGCTGTCAAAGTAGATGCAGTCGCCCTCGTGGAGTATCTCTGTATGCGAGCCCACGGTAGTACGCAGTGTGCCCTTGATAACGATATCCATTTCCTGGCCTGCATGGCTTGCCATATGGCTCGGACCTGTGAGTGCCTCCTCGGAATAGGGCACTACTACATGGAAAGGCTCAACGGTCTTGTTCTTGAACTTGGATGCGAGACGGTTATATACAAAGCCCTTCCTGCGGACGATGGGCACGCCCTCGCCCTTGCGCGTAACGGTGTAGCTTCTCAGCTCGGGGCTGCTGCCCTCCATGAGATCGGTGATCTCCACCTTGAATTTATTTGCACACTTATATATGAAGGTGAAGCTGAAATCCTGCTCACCCGATTCATACTTCTTGTAATCTTCTACGGAATAGCCTGTTGCCGCTGCCATTTCCTCGACAGATATGCCGAGATCCTCGCGCAGATTGGAAATACGCTCTGCGACCTCTTTGATCCTAACTTCTGCATTCTGCAGGCTCATGTCTCCGCTCATTATGATCTCTCCTTTTTGAAAAAATAAAAAATCGCCCCAAAGAAAAATTCTTTGAGACGAGCATCATCAAGAATACCCGCGGTACCACTCAAATTGTGCCGCTATTGCGTAACACCACTTCAGACTCCATCAAGTCCTATTCATTGACGCAGAATCACGGGAACGCTTACTGACCGTTCGGCATTCCGGCTCAGAAGGGATACATAATTTTGCATATCACCGACTCGCACCTGCCGTCGGCTCTCTGGAGACATTGGCAAAACTATACTTGTCTTCATCACAGCTTATGTTTTGGATTATATCACATCAAAATCCATTTGTCAAGCCTTTTTTTATAATTTTTTTCGGCTTTTTTCCCAATAATACCCGCTTTGTAAAAAACGATACAGGAAACGGTCAATGCCTTGCGACGGTTTTTATGAGAGTCCGGGAGGTTATGGAAAAGCCTGTATTAAGGTAGAGCTTCACGGCTCTGGTGTTCCATTCGGCGGCGTGCAGAGTGATGGGTGCGTCACTCTGCGCCCGTATATGCTCCATCCCCCAACAGAGCAGCGCCCTGCCGAGACCCTTGCCCTGTCTGCCGCGGCATACAAAGAGGTCGTCTATCTCGGTGCCGATGCATGACACAGCGCCTATAAGGCCGTTCTCGTCAGCGAGCAGGAAGGTATCGCCGGCTTTGCCCGACAAGTCATCGCTGTCCTTATACCAGTTGTAAGGCTTTATGTCAAGCGCCTCTCTCATAGGGCGGAAGGCTTCGTTATAGGCGGTTCTGTACTCTTCCGAAAACCGTGCATCAAAGGGGATGCATTCAATTCCGCTCACAGGGACATCCTTCCTGTCATACACCATCGTCACGGCATACTCGGACGAGAAATACTTCTGTACAGTCTCGCTGCTCCACACATGGACTTCGATATATCTTTCGGGGCCGTACTTCCCGTCGGCATTCCATTCCTGCGGAAAGCCGTATTTTTCTATTATCTCATGTATCTCATCAAAGGTATAGACCTTGCGCCTGTACTCCTTACCGTCATTGACCCGCGGGCTGAATGTGGGCATGGAATCGCCGTAGGTGAAGGATACTGCCATGGGATCGAACTCATCTGCGGGTATTCGGATGGAGCCGCTGTCCTCATACCATGAGGCGAGCCACGGGCTGTGACCTGCTGTCATATAATAGGGGACAGCAAGCTCGGGCCTGCCGCCCTTTGCGGCAAATTCCCGACGGATGAGAGACTCGCACCGGCGGCGTTTATCTATATAAGTATCATCCCGCGCGGCGCACATCGAACCCGGGTGCTCTTTCCTTATGGTATCGAGCATACGTCCGGCTTCTTCATCGGGCAGTGAAGTCAGGCTCCTGAACGGGCCTGTGCTCCTGTCATAATAATGGTAAAATTCCATATCGCGTCCCTCGCAGTCGGCTGTGTTCTGCTTAAAATGAAGTATTTGAAGGATACTTGCTCTTTCTGCGGCATCCTCTGTCTGTGTCATAATACTTCTATGTTACCACAATTCCCAGCCGTATGTCAAGTCCGTAGTGTCGTATGAAACACCTACCACTCTTTTGAACTCTTTCTCCCAGATATTGAGGTTTCTTTCAATATCTTCATAATCCTGCGGCTTGAAATGACATTCTTTTGCATTCTGTAACAGTATTCTGTTGGCTGCAACTTCCCGTGCTGCTTGCTTTGCATAGTCATCAGCTGTCATTGAGCCGTATTCTCTGATTTGAGTACAATGTATCATTTCTTCATACATCGCTGATGCACTTGGAACATCACCTAAATGAAGTATTTGAAGGATACTTACTCTTTCTGCGGCATCCTCTGTCTGTGTCATAATACTTCTATGTTACCACAATTCCCAGCCGTAT
>JAFPPJ010000293.1 GCA_017410745.1 Oscillospiraceae bacterium | reverse complement strand
CCTGTCAATGTTGGCTGCAATATAGTGCTTTCTGTGGAGCTCATCCTCGAGCTTTTTATCATAGACATAGCACTGCGACTCGTAATTGTTCTTTATACTGTTGCAGGCGATCCTGGCGCGGTCACACGCGATCGATGCGTCGGTATCTCCGTTCTCCGGACGGTAAACTCCGACCCTTATACCCATGGTCACATCCCGCTGCTCGTTTTTCAAAGTCTTCCTCAGCTTATCGGTGTTGGCCATATTGTCCTCGTCCGGAAGCGCCGAGAGCACGATAAAGTGATCGTCGGATATCCTGGCCACCAGCGAGTTTCGATACAGCTGCAGAAGGCGTTCGGCCAGTGTCTTCAGAAGCTGGTCGCCGTTGATAAAGCCATAGGCTTCGTTGAATTCCTTAAAGTTTACTATATCAAGATACAGAAACTCGGGTTGATCACCTGCGGATATCGCATCTCTGAGTATCTGTCCCGCATGTCTTCGAAAATATATCATATTCGGGAGACCTGTTAGCGGATCCGTCTCGTGCACGGACATAGTGCGGATCCCCAGTCTTCCGTCCTTTTCTTTGCGTCTCATTTCCTCGAAGAATTCTGTGAGTATCTGCATGCGTCCCATGCGCTTTGCATCATAGAGTATATGATCGGCATAGCGTATCATATCATAAATATCGTCCTCCTTTTCAGGCGCTCCCTCCACTATGCCGCAGGACATTGACACATGTATATCCGTTCCCTCAAAGATCTCCGAATGGATCTCCTGCTGCCACGAGCGCATCCAGCTTCTGAACTCCTCCGGCCGGTAACCCGATGAAAAGAAAATGAAGCCGTCGCCGCCGTATCTGTAATAATCAAACCAGATCTCACCGGATCTCTTCTTTTTCTGCGAAAAGCACCTGTCGATGGAAGCCGCTATGCGGCGCAGAACCTCATCTCCGACGTTATGATTATAGGTGTCGTTGATATATTTGAAATCATCCACATCCGCCATTGCCACCAGAATGCTTCTGTCTGTAAGTCCGGTCATATCCCTTATCATGCTCTTGCGGTTTCCGAGTCCGGTAAGTTCATCGATGAGCATTGAAGCCTTCAGCTTTTCGTTTGCCAGATGGAGCTTCTCCTCATTGCGCGCATATGAGATACGCGCCGCGTAGTTGCCCATTGCACACATCAGTATGCAGATCCACATCACAAAGAAATTGACGCCGGTGGCATAGCTTGCCCCGTCATGGCCCGCCATCAACAGATACATAGCAATGAAGGAAGCTGTCGATATGACAAAGGATACAACAGGCGGCCAAACGATCAGGCAAAGTGCAAATACGATCATGGATATAAAGGTGAACAGCTGCTCGCCCTTTATATAATCATTGTATGAAATGAAGATGCCAAATGCGACGCATATCACGGAGAAATACATGAACAGCATTCTTGATGTCCGATGATCGTTTTCCCCGCGCCTTAATGATTTCACGGAATATATCAGCACCACGGAAGCTGCTGCGATCATGATCACGTACAGCAGAAGGTGGCTTGCGATCCATCCCATGGTGCGGGCGCGTTCACCCGACAGGATGCCGTAGATTGCGCTCTCGATCATCCACAGCTCCAGAGCTATGATGACTGTTGACATATAAAGACTGGTGCGCATATTTCCAAAATCAAACGTATCGCGCACATAGTCATTCTCTTTTACAAGTCCTAGCCAGTGCTTTATCCTGTCGATCATTTTTCCTGCCCGTGAAAATGACAATTTATGATATGATTCTATCACAATTTTTGAATTTACTGTATT
>JAFPPJ010000292.1 GCA_017410745.1 Oscillospiraceae bacterium | reverse complement strand
TATATAAGGACAGCAGCAAGGATGCCGTACATGACCTGAATATACAGATAAATGCAGGAGAGCACATCGCACTTGTAGGCCCTTCCGGCGGAGGAAAGACCACTACCGCAGAGCTCATAGCACGATTCTTCGATGTGACCGAAGGCTCTGTAAAGATAGGCGGCGCGGATATACGGGATATACCGCAGGATAAGCTGATGGAGCAGGTATCATTCGTATTCCAGGACAGCAGGCTGCTCAAGACCTCCATACTTGAGAATGTGCGGCTTGCAAGACCGGGCGCGAGCGATACCGAAGTGATGTCCGCTCTTGAACTTGCACAGTGCAGTGACATAATCGCAAAGCTGCCCGATGGTGCAAGGACTGTCATCGGCACTAAGGGCACATATCTTTCGGGCGGCGAACAGCAGAGGGTATCCATTGCAAGAGCGATACTCAAAAATGCACCTATACTGATACTTGATGAGGCGACCGCATTTGCCGACCCCGACAATGAATCCAAGGTGCAGAAGGCCTTTGAGGAGCTTTCAAAGGGCAAGACGCTCATAATGATCGCACATAGGCTCAGCACGGTGACAAATGCAGACCGTATCTATGTGCTCGATAACGGAACTATCGCAGAGAGCGGCACACATAATGAGCTTATGGAAAAGAACGGTGTATACAAAAAGATGTTCGATGAATACAGCCGTTCGATAGAATGGAAGGTGGGTGCGTGATGATAGAAAGATTACAGCACAGATTCGCCCTGTCCCGCAAGGGCGCACAGGATATGGTAAAGGCGTGCATAAGCGTTACCGTTACCAATATGGCATTCATGATGTCCGCAGGGATACTCTACAAGCTGATAAGCGATCTGCTGGACAACTCCCTTGCAAAAGACAAGCTGCCCCTGTATATCGCAGGGATAGCAGGCGTGATCATACTCATAGCGATCACCAATTTCATCCAGTACAATTCTACGTTCCTTTCCACCTACAAGGAGAGCGGCGTGCGCAGGACTACCCTTGCGGAAAGGCTGAGAAAGCTGCCTCTGTCCTTTTTTGCAAAGAAAGACCTGTCCGACCTTACCGCCACGATAATGGCAGACTGCGCACAGATCGAGACGGCATCGAGCCACTGGATCCCTGAATTCATAGGCGCACTCATATCCACATCCATCGCAGGTATCAGCATGTTCATCTTCTTTGACTGGAGGATGGCGCTGGCAAGCTTCTGGGTGATCGCTGCCGCATTGTTCATCATCTCCGCATCCTCAAATGCACAGAAAAAAACTGTCAAAAAGCTGTACAACTGCAAGCTGGAACTGGGCGACGGCGTGCAGGAATGCCTTGAGGCTGTACGAGATCTTCGTGCATATAATGCGCAGGACAAATACATGGACGGACTTGAAAAGATAATAAAGAATGTCGAAAAGCAATCGCTGTTTACCGAGCTCAAACTGGCAGTATTCGTAAACTCCGCTTCAATAATACTGAAGCTGGGTATCGCCACCACTGCTCTTGTGGGCGGCACACTGCTCGCAAAGGGCGAGATCACTCTGCTCACATTCTTTATGTTCCTGATGGTAGTATCCCGCCTGTACGACCCTATGCAGATAACACTGCAGAATTTTGCTGCGATCATAGCTGCCACCGTACAGTGTGAAAGGCTTGATGAGGTACTGTCCCACGATATTCAGACAGGCACGGACAGAATGACCAATAACGGCTATGACATCGTGTTCGATCATGTTTCATTCTCCTATGATGATAGTGCGGTGCTGAGTGATGTATCCTTCACCGCAAGGCAGGGAGAGGTCACAGCGCTCATAGGTCCGTCGGGCGGAGGAAAGACAACCGTATCAAGACTTGCCGCACGTTTCTGGGACATAGACAAAGGCAGGATATCTCTTGGAGGTATGGATATATCAAAGGCAGACCCCGAGACTCTGTTCTCTGCTTATTCCATAGTATTCCAGGATGTGACGCTTTTCAATCAGTCGGTCATGGAAAATATCCGCATAGGCAAAAAGGGCGCATCCGATGAAGAGGTCATGCGTGCGGCAAAGCTTGCAAACTGTGATGATTTCGTAAGCAAGCTGCCGCAGGGCTACGATACTCTTATCGGCGAAAACGGCAGTGAGCTTTCGGGCGGTGAACGCCAGAGAATATCCATAGCAAGGGCATTCCTGAAAGATGCGCCTGTCATACTCCTCGATGAAGCTACCGCATCACTTGACGCAGAGAACGAAACGCAGATACAGCAGGCATTGTCCGAGCTTATCAAGGACAAGACCGTCCTTATCATCGCCCACAGGATGAGAACTATCGCCAATGCCGATCACATGGTCGTACTCAAAGACGGCATAGTTGCCGAGGAAGGAACACCTGCACAGCTGTACGAGAAAAACGGCATATATCGCCGTATGGCAGAGCAGCAGATCGTTTCTCAGAACTGGAAGATGTAAGTACTGTACTGATATCATCATCTATTAGATAAACACATCAAACAGACCTGTCATGGCTTGCTCCTGCAGCAAGCCATGATTCTTTTGTCAGGACAATCAATACAAACTTCACAACAGTTTACAATGCAGAAACAACGCTTGCATTTGAATAGATAGTATGGTACAATATGAACTGATGACATTAACATTTTCGTTATTGCGAAAGGAGACACAATGAAAAAAGCAGCAGCACTTATCATCTCAGTTTCTATGCTGGCATCTGTAACAGCATGCTCAGAAAGCCCTGTGAGCATCCCTTCGGGAGAGGCAAAATATATACAGTACGCTTCGATGTCTCCGGAAGAGATCGTCGCTGATATGACACTTGAGCAGAAGGCCGCTCAGATGGTACAGCCGGCAGTATACAACGTATCTGTAAAATCCATGAAGAAGAACGACTACGGCAGCATCCTCTCGACTACGGAATGTATCGACGCTGCCGCATGGCGCAAGACCGTTGACGACTTCCAGAAGGCAGCCATCAGTTCTGAAGCCGGTATACCATACATCTACGGTCAGGATGATGTACACGGTGTCAACTACTGCAAGAACGCCGTATACTTTCCTCACAATATCGGTCAGGGTGCTGCCAACGATGAAGAGCTTGCCTATCAGGTGGGGCTTATCACCGCAGACGAAGCGAAGATGTGCCATATGCTCTGGAATTTCTCGCCCTGTGTCGCTCAGTCTGTTGACCCGCGATGGGGAAGGACGTATGAGTCCTACGGCTCAGACCTTGATACGATAACAAGGCTCAGCACAGCGTATACCAAGGGGCTTGTGGACGGAGGGCTCGTTGCCTGCGCCAAGCACTTCTTTGCTGACGGCAATGTGGTATACGGCACAGGTGAGCAGAGCGATGTCGAAAGGCTCATCGACCGCGGCGATTCTCAGCTTTCGGATGCTGAGGCCGAAGAACTTCTGAAGGTATATCAGGCTCAGATAGATGCAGGCGTACAGACTATCATGATAAGCCATTCCTCCCTCAACGGCGTGAAAATGCACGAGAACAAGGAATATATCATGAAGCTCAAAAACGAGATGGGCTTCAAGGGCTTCATCGTCAGTGACTGGGGCTCGGTTGCAAATACCTCGGGTGCCACCTATAAGGATCAGATCATCACCTGTGTCAATGCCGGCATAGATATGCTGATGGAGACAGACCGTTTTGACGAGGCACAGGATATCATCATAGCAGCAGCCGAAAGCGGCGAGATAAGCGAAGAGCGCCTCAACGACGCTGTCACACGCATAATCAAGGTCAAGAAGGATGCCGGTCTTTTCGACGATCCGCTCCTTGAGAACATGAAGACCGAACAGCAGGAAACAGGCTCGCTGAAATACAGAGCAGTTGCCGAGCAGCTGGTAGAAGAGAGCCTTGTGCTCCTCAAAAACGAAAATGAAGTGCTCCCCTTCAAAGAGGGCACAAAGATATATATCACAGGCCCCGCCTGCGATAACGGCCAGGCACAGTGCGGCGGATGGACTATGTTGTGGAACGGTGCTCCCACCGAGGATATCCCCGGCGTTACCACGATACAGGAGGCGTTTGAACGATATGCCGCAGACTACGGCATCGAGGTCATAACCGATGAAAGCAAGGCATCACAGGCAGATGCAGTCCTCCTCTGCGTGGGCGAGCAGTCCTATGCCGAATGGAACGGCGATACCGCTGATCTTACGCTCTGCGGCTCACTTGGACTTGACGGGAATGCCGAAGCTATTGCAAAGGCAAGGTCTCTTGGCAAGCCGACCGTTACCTGCATAGTAGCCGGCAGGAACGTTATCCTCGACGAAAATGACTACGCCGGCTGGGACAGTGTAGTCATGTGCTATCTTCCCGGCTCTGAGGGCAAGGGCATATCGGATGTGCTCTGCGGCTGCTCAGACTTTTCCGGCAAGCTGCCGTCCGACTGGTACGGTTCGCTCGAACAGATAGGCACTGACGAGCATTTCCTCGGGCGCGGCTATGGAGAAAACTACGGTGAAGGCTTCACACCACGCAAGGAGCCCGAGACAAAAGCTGAGTGACTTCATGTTTTGATAGCAATACAGCGATCAAGACCGCCTTGCCAATGAACGGCAAGGCGGTCTTATCACACCACAGTTATATGTATGCTATTACTTGGGGTTATTACCTTATCTATTTTGCCTTGCAGGACATTTTCTCGACATCAAGCCTGAATACCGCAACACCGCTGAGCATAGCATCATTGTAGCTCCATCCGGCTCTTTCGGTCGTCTGTTTCATAAGCGCATCAAGTCCCTTGATCTTTTCGCTTCTATCCTCGACAAGGCTGAGCCTGCCTGTTCCGATCACACTCTCGAACCTGGCCGAGAAATCGCAGGCAATATCTGCTTCAAGCAGCTCGTAGCAGCCATCTATCTCAAAGCCGACCTTAGGAGAAGCCTTTGCAAGCTCAAACTTTCTTCCTGCTTTGGCACCATGGAAATAGAAGGTGTGAACACCATTCTCATTGATATACCCATAGTTCACCGGCACGATGTATATATCACCGTCATCATAGAAAGCTATCCTGATGATCTTTTCCTTTTCGATAAATGATACTATCGCGCTGATATCCGTTATTTCCCTGTCATTTCTTCTCATAGTGCCCTCCTATTGTAAAATACATATACTTTTCAATGATGGTTTAAATGCCTATCATTTCTTTCTGATCGGTATCCACAGTTCGCACATAAGGCCTTCTTTTCCATGATCGGGATAGAGTTCAAAATCGGTCTCCTCTTCCGCTTCGTATCCCATCTGCGGCAAAAACTCCTTGTAGAAGCGCTCCCATGTCTCACCTATGCAGTCGCCGTCCTCGCCGAAGCATTCAAATACCACATAAGTCCCCGCCTTTACGTCCCATATCCTGAAGCCTGCCTTTTCAAGCTCTTCCGTGTCATAAGGCGCGGTATCCTCGTCTGCAATGATGCCGATACCATATTCAAAAGTGCCTTCCGCATCCTCTGCCTTAGTCGGGGTGCACAGACCGTACAGATCGCGCTTTCCATCCTCCCTGAGCATCCAT
>JAFPPJ010000291.1 GCA_017410745.1 Oscillospiraceae bacterium | reverse complement strand
GCGACTATGTTCTCGGACATAAATGCCATGGCACTTCCCGCAAAGATAGTGCTGAGCATCATACCCTTCACTCACACATACACGGCGCTGTCTAATCTGATGTTCGGACACATCGGCGCATTCGTGGGAGGACTGATATATCAGATTGCATTCCTTGCACTGACTATATATGCGGCTATAAAGGTGTTCACTACCGATCTGCTGTTCACCATGAAGCTGCCTCAGCCCGCAGTAAAGAAGAAATAACCGGGCAAAGCCCGGGGTTACCCGGTATACATTCGCACGAGCCTTTTGTACTATCCTCGGAATTTGAGTATAGTGGATAAACCATGTTACCCGACCGGGCAAAGCCCGCCGGGTAAAACCCGGGGTTACCCGATAGGCATTCGCACAGGCCTTTTGTACTATCCACGGAGCAGTTGTCAGTGAGCAGTGATCGGTTTAAGTAGTGGCGATACGACAGGAGTTCGTCACATCCTTAATGGGGGCTCTGCCCCCATGCCCCTGTGTTCTGGCTTAACACTGACCACTGGTCAATAAAATCTGACAACCGACCGATAAAAACATCCCTGCCCTGCGTATACGGGGCGGGATTTGGCCGTATAAAGGAGACAATATGCATCGACTTACGGATACTGCGCTTGAAGAGGCGCTTATGGGGGATATGCCCTCGGGATACCTTGATGCGCACAGCGGGAAATATCCGCAGCTCGATGCGCTCAGGGGAGTGACGCAGCCCCCGGAGCATCACATGGAGGGCGATGCCTTCGTACATACCCTGATGGTGGTGGATGAAGCGGCGAAGCGGCGAAGCAGAGTGAGCGACCCGCTGGCGTTCATGCTGTCGGCGGTATGCCATGACATGGGCAAGGCGGTATGCACCGCTGTGTCCGACGGCAAGGTACACGCACTCAGACATGAGCTCGAGGGCATACCCATCGCGATGGAATTCCTCTCGCTGGTGGGAGCGGGTGAGGATATACGCGAATATGTGGCGGATATGACGAAGCTCCACATGAAGCCTAATATGATGGCGAAGGCACATTCCTCGATAAAGAAGACCGATCATTTGTTCGATGATGCGGCGCACCCATATGATCTGATCATGCTTGCGGTATGCGACGGCATGGGGAAGATACCACCATCGTCGGATGAGGAGTTCCTCGTATCGAGGTATGAGACATACAAACAGATCATGGCACGTCCCTATGTTACACGGGATGATCTTATCGCTGCGGGAGTGAGAGAGGACAGGCTCGATGCCGCAGCAGAGTTCGCGCACAAGCTGCGCCTTGCGGGTATAGACAAAGACAACACGCTCAGGCAGACGCTTTCGCAGTATTAACGGGGGACTTATGGACAAGAACGAAGAAAAGAAGCAGCGGCTCAGGCTGAGCTCGGCACAGGTCGTGCCGATAAGCTTCCTGCTTGCGATATTTCTGGGCACGCTGCTCCTGCTGCTGCCCATATCTACAGCGCCGGGGGAATATACCGATCCGCTGACCGCACTGTTCACCGCCACCACATCGGTATGTGTGACGGGGCTGGTGGTAGTCGATACCTACGCGCACTGGTCGCTGTTCGGCAAGATAGTGATACTCATACTCATACAGCTCGGCGGTCTGGGCATCATATCGGTGACATCGGTGCTGATGCTGATGGCGCACAGGAAATTCTCGCTGCGCATGACGGTGATGCTGCACGACTCATTCAACCTTGACTCGCTCGAAGGACTTATGCGCTTTCTGGTGCGTGTGTTCCGCGGGACATTCATCGTGGAGGGCATCGGTGCGCTGATGTACATGCCGTCATTCATACCGCGGTTCGGTGCAAAGGGGATATGGTACTCTGTATTCACGTCCATATCGGCGTTCTGCAATGCGGGCATAGACATAATAGGGCCGGACAGCCTTATTGGATTTTCACGTGACCTGCCCGTGATGTTCACGACTATGCTGATGATAGTCATGGGCGGTCTCGGATACATAGTATGGTTCGACGTGATACATGGCGTAGAGACGGGGATAGAGCGCAGATACTCGCCTGCGGTGATGTTCAGGCGGCTGTCGGAGCACACAAAGCTCGTACTTGTACTGACGGCTGTGCTGATATTCGGCGGCGCAGCGATAATATACGCGCTTGAATTCGGCAATCCCGGCACATTCGGCGGGATGTCGGCGGGAGACGGCATACTCAATGCCATATTCCAGTCGGTGACATTCAGGACGGCGGGCTTTGCGGCGGTGCCGCAGGAAAACCTGAGGGAGAGCACTTGTGCATTCGGTGATCTGCTGATGTTCATCGGCGGCTCACCCGTAGGCACAGCGGGCGGCGTAAAGACGGTGACGTTCTTTGCGGTGCTGCTCAATGCGGTATCATACATCCGTGACAGGAACGAGACGGTCATATTCGGCAGGCGCTTCTCGGCGGACACCGTGCGCAAGGCGGCGGCTGTGGCTACTGTCAGCTTCGTGATCTCGCTTATAATGACGGTGCTGCTCATCGCATCGGACGGGCTCTCGCTCAATGACGGCCTGTTCGAGACGCTCAGCGCCACCTGCACGGTGGGACTGACGAGGGGCATCACATCTACGCTCTCGGTGAGCGGACGCATAATAATAATCATCTCGATGTATCTCGGAAGGATAGGGCCTATATCCATGGCGCTCTTCTTCTCGGGCAAGGGGTCTGACAGGAACAAGGTCAGCTTCGCACAGGGCAGATTCATCGTAGGATAGGAGGAAATATGAAATCGGTAGTGGTATTCGGGCTCGGACAATTTGGCAGGAGCCTTGCGCTCAGTCTCTCTAAGGCGGGAGCGGATGTTATGGCGGTGGACAGGGATGAGGAGCTCATCGCATCTATTGCGCCCGATGTGACATATGCGGCGGTGGCTGACCTTGCGAATGCATCGGCCGTATCCGCACTGGGCATCAATAACATGGATATTGCGGTGGTGGCTGTGGGCTCAGACCTTGCGGCGAGCATACTCTGCGTAGTCATCGCAAAGGAGATGGGCATACCCTATGTCATTGCAAAGGCATCGGATGAGCGCATGGCGGTCATCCTCAAAAAGACGGGAGCGGACAGGATAATCTTCCCCGAGGCGGAAATGGGCGAGCGCACGGCGCGCGTCATCATGTCCAACGACTTCCTTGAGTATTTCGACATTGACGACAATCTGTGCATAATCGAAATGAAGCCCAAGAAGGAATGGATAGGCAAGAGCCTCAAGCAGCTCAATCTCCGCGAACGCTACAAGATAAACGTGGCGGCGGTAAAATCTCACAATGAGATGCGTTCATCCATCGACCCCAACAAGCCCCTGAAGGAAAACTCGCATCTGCTCATCGTCACCGAAAGGGACAATCTGAAAAATCTGAATCGATGATTTTAGGGTCTAGGGTCTAGGGGTTAGGGTCTAGTGAAGGTGTGATGCAAACATCAAAGATGTTTGCTTCACATTTTTAATGGGGGTTTCATCCCCATGCCCCATAGGGTAAGGGGTTAGGTTTTACCTTTTGGATTTTCTTTCCACGGGGTGTGACCCATATTATTGTACATCATGACGGACGGCGAGTGTATTATC
>JAFPPJ010000006.1 GCA_017410745.1 Oscillospiraceae bacterium | reverse complement strand
TTCAGCATTCCATTTATTCAAGCCATTTGACCATTCACGTCCAACAACATACTCTATATAACTTCTCGCTTTCAATATAAATTATACCATAGAATTATAAAAAATACAATAGAAATGATATAAAAACCTTCGCCGTTTGACTATAATATCGCAAGAAGATGAAATGAACGTATTAAAGAATGGATGCGAAACATGAGAAAAACTACTATCGACTTTACCGAAGGGAGACCTGCACCCCTTATTTTCAGGTTCTTCCTGCCGCTTCTCATCACAAGCACACTGCAGCAGTTCTATTCCTTTGCTGATACATGGATAGTCGGCAAGGGTCTCGGAGATGATTCACTTGCAGCTGTGGGCAATATGTCCTCCCTGTGCTTCCTTATAGTCGGCTTTTCAATGGGGCTTTCCAACGGCTTCTCCATTATGATAGCCCAGGCATACGGCGAGAAGAATATGCCCAAGCTGAGGCAGTATCTTGCAGCCACTATCAAGCTTGCTGGCATGCTCACCGTGCTTCTTACAACAGTGAGCCTGGCATTGCTAAAGCCTATACTCGTCCTTATGAGAACTGACAGCACTATCATACATGAGAGCCTTATCTACGGCTATATCCTGTTCGGAGGACTTGCTGCCACAATAACATACAATATGACCTCCGGCATACTCCGTGCGCTCGGTGACAGCCGCACACCGCTGTATGCGATAATAATATCGTCCATCCTCAATATCATGCTCAACTCCGTATTCATATTCGGATTCCATATGGGCGTTGGCGGAGCGGCAGCAGCTACGATAATATCCCAGGTAGTTTCAGGCGGCTTCTGTCTGTTCAGGCTGTCAAGAATGGATTTCCTAAAGCTCAGCAGAGAGGATATGGAAGGCACGGCAGCTATATACCCTGTACTGCTCAAAAACGGCATACCGATGGCATTCATGAATTCCATCACCGCAATAGGATGCATGGTAGTACAGTCCTTCGTGAACAACCTCGGCGTGGCATATACCTCGGCATATTCAGCTTGCAGCAAGTATCTCAACATCTTCATGATGCCCGCTGCGACCGCCGGAAACACCATGTCGGCTTATACGAGCCAGAACTACGGTGCAAAGCGCTTTGACAGGATAAAGTCCGGTCTGTATATATGCCTCGGCATAGCAGCTGTATCCTATGTGCTCCTCGGCTCTGTAATGAGATTCTTCCCTTATCAGCTCGCAGACATACTCCTCACCGGAGATGAGCAGATCGCGCTTGCGGCATCGTTCCTGCCCATATGCGGCACGATGATATTTGCGGTGGATGCACTGTTCGTTATACGCAATGCTGTTCAGGGAATGGGCTTCCCCATGATACCGCTCTTCTCGGGCATCGCAGAGATGGTGCTCAGGATCGGCACTATCATGATGTTCATAGGAAATATCGGATTTACCGCCACGGCATGTGCTGAAGTATGTGCATGGACAGGCGCACTGCTTATCAATATCTTTGCTTTCGTCCTGATATTTACAAGGGAAAGCAGCAGGAACAGCGGAAAGCTGGCATACAGCCTTTCCCGCGGTCATATATGAAGGTCATAACTCGCTGACATAATACTAATTCCTCCTCGATCTACAGACAATCTCCATCCACAAAACCGCATATCAAAGCTTTTGCAGATGTTTCTTGTCTGTATATCGGTCGGAAGCAGTATAAGGAGAATGACATATACGACATAATATAGGTGACAGGATCGACATTCAAGTGTGACATCATGACATAACAAGGGCGACATAATGACATCCCGGCACGACAGCTATGTAAGACATCATGAAGTGACACCACGCAAGACATCATGAAGTGACATCAGGCACATGACAGAACAGCCCCTCATCCTAATGGATGAGGGGCACCTTTTATGCGCTGAATCTGTCTATGCCTGCAAGTATGTCATTTACCGTATGTGTGCGGAAGTCACCGGATGCGTGCCACTGCTTTATCACATTTTCCGCCTTCTCCCTGTCAGTCTCACTGAAGCTGTCCATATACTTTGCTACCACAGGATATGCACCGCTCGAAAGCTCGGAGAGATCGGACACATTGTAGTGCTGGAGAGAACCGCTCATATAGCGTTCAAGGTTGTACTGCGCAATGTATCCGTCGGTATTGAGGAAGCTGAGCGCCGAGAACATCACGATGAAAACTGCGGTCATGATGCGGGGTGCATTTATCTTCTCATTTATCGCCGACAGCATGATCAGTACGAACAGTATCGCAAGCAGTATCATGAACCATGATGTATATGTGCGGAGCTGTGTAAGGCCGTATACGCTGATATACAGCGCCATTTTAGCAAGTGCGGTGGCGATGAGAAGCAGTGTGAACACACAGAGCACTATTGTCATTATGCGCACGGAATTTGCCTTTTTGCCGTCAATGCGCTTGCAGAAGAAATGCAGCATACCTATCACAGCCAGGTCTATCAGTGCCACGAAGCAAAGCTCGAAAAAGCCCTGTCTTGCATATTCCGCATATGTCTCGCCGGTAGGCAGCACTTTGATGAAGGACGAGAGATAATTGTTTATCTGTGAGCAGAAGAACACTACATACATGATACAGAGCGGAACTGCGGATATAACGCCTGCCGTAGCGGGTATGATGCGTGCGGCTTCCGTCATGTATCCATTCTCACTGTACGGCTCTTCCCTGTGCCATGATGAGAAGCATGAGCCGAAAAGGTACATTGCTGCGGGTATGCCCACGCCTATCTGTACACATGCCACGAGCACATTCTCAAGACCGTTCTCGGCAATATTTGTCATAATATTTGCAAAGCCCTGATCGGCGCTTGACAGGAGCATGGCAACTATCACGGTAGAAGGTATCGCTACGATAAGTCCTATGATAGTATTCTTGACAGCCGTACCCGTTTTGCCGCGTGTGCCGCTGCGCACCGCGCCGAACATATCGCCTGCCGCACTGAGTGGTGCCACACCAAATGCAGTAGCCGCATCAGTGAGGAGCACCCTGCGTATACGCCGCACGCTATCATCCGACACCGCAAAGCGGTCATATATCAGAAGCATCATAGCAAATACTGCATCAAGGAACTGTATGAGCAGCATCGAACATATGCCGATATTCACCGAAAATGCAGCAGCAAGAACTATGCGGAAGATATGCCCCCTGTCACGGGTCTTGGTGTATGCAGCACAATAGGCAGTAAGCAGCAGCATGGCGACAGATGCGCCGAAACCCATACCCATATCTACCAAAAGAGGCGCACACAGAAGTTTGATGAAGGCAAACCCGAGAGCCAGCGCGATGAAAGCGAACACGCTCTCCTTCGCAGTGTATTCCTTGGGCTTTATCAGCGGGATATATGTCATAGGCGGTACGCCGTACATATTCATTCCGGCATTCTGCGGATAACCCACACCGCCGGCACTGCTCATTCCGGGTATTCCGCTGATATTGCCCGGTATCCCGTTTATATTGCCGCCCATGTTGTTCATACTGCCGCCCATACCGGCAGCACCCATGCCTGCGTTATTCATGTTCGGGTCTGCAGAGTTGTTCATGCTCCCGTTATTGTTGTTCTCATTCATCCTGTTCGCCCTCCTCATGTCCGAGCAGATCGCCCGGCTGACACTGCAGCACGTCACACAGCTTGTCAAGTGTAGTGAACCGCACCGCCTTAGCCTTTCCGTTTTTCAGTATGGATAGATTTGCCTGAGTTATGCCAACCTGTTCAGCAAGCTCCCCGAGGCCTATTTTGCGCTTAGCCATCATGACATCAAGATTAACTATTATCATATGCAGCACCTCATATCGTGAAGTCGTTCTCTTCACGCAGCCGCAGTGCTTCCGTAAAGCAGTTCTTTATCACACGGAGTATAAGACCGAAGAAGCACGCAGAAAACGAAATGATGAACGACAGAAAGCGGAACCGCGCAAATATCAGCGTTATCACCGCGATTATGAAGCAGGAATACGACAGTACTCGCAGATACTTCACATTGTCTGCCGTGAACACATCGCCCTTCATGATATTGTTCACAAGGCGGTCAAGGGTGATGAGTATGAATATGCCTACCGCTGCACAGGAATAGAATGTGATCAGCAGCGGCACGGTAACATCATCGGTGCCGATGGAAATGCTCTTATAAAGCCGTGCCGCATAGGGCATCACGAACAGCGATATCACACTCAGCACCAGCCCTGCCTTGATGCACAGCGACGTAAACTTAACGGATGTGTCCTTCTTCATTTATCCTTCCTCCAAATTCAGACTGTAGTCACAGTATACCACATCAAAAATCGTTTGTCAATACTTTTTTATCGTTTTTCGATATTTTTTTATTATTTTACGATTGGAAGAAGATATGACAAAACCTCCATACACCCATCAGCCCCTCTTTCGGCATACAAAAGCCTGATAAAGTCTTGACATGACCATCGTGAGTTTTTGCGGTGGTCATGTTTATTTGCAGATTATTATTGACAAATATGCCGTTATGCTGTACAATATTATATGTGTAAATCGGAATAAACAGAAAAGCCAAGGAGGCTGCCATATGACGATCAAAGAAGCTGTCAAGCTCAGACGCAGTATACGCAGATACAAGCCCGATCCCCTCCCCGATGATTTGCGGGTCAAGCTTGCATCGCTGGCTTCTCAGTGCAGCACCGACGATATATCCATAAGACTGATATGTGACGACAAGGCCTGCTTCGATACATTCCTTGCGCACTACGGCAAATTCGAGAACGCATACAATTATTTCGTGCTGATGGGCAGGAAGGGCGCTGACATCGACGAGAAGGCAGGCTATCTGGGTCAGAAGCTGGTGCTCGAGACTGTCATGTCGGGACTTTCCACCTGCTGGGTAGGCGGCACTTACAGCAAGGGAAAGTGCAAGGTACAGCCCGATAAGGATGAACGCATAATCTGCGTGATAACAGTCGGATACCCCGACTGCGAGGGCACTAAGCACCGCACCAAGCCCATGGATAAGATATGCTCCGTCAAAGAGGCGGATATGCCCGTATGGTTCCGCAACGGCGTGATAGGTGCACTTCTCGCCCCCACCGCCATGAATCAGCAGAACTTCCATATAGACCTTGACGGCGATGAAGCGGTCATAACCGCAGGCGCAGGCGTGTTCACCAAAGTGGATCTCGGCATAGTCAAATATAACTTTGAAGTGACATCCGGTCACAAGTGCAGGTGATAGTATGTTGTCTTTATGCTCACATATCCCGACCAAGCTGTATTTCGGATGCGGATGTGTAACTGCTCACCGCGAGGAGCTCTGCTCTCTCGGAAGCAAGGCACTTATCGTAACAGGCCGCTCCTCTGCAAATAACGGCTTGCTCGATGATGTGAAGACAGCCCTTGACTCATGCGGCAAGGAATATGTGGTCTTCGACAAGACCGAGGAAAATCCGTCTGTGGCTACGGTCATGGAAGCTGCACGTCTCGCAGTATCATACGGTGCCGATTTCGTGATAGGCATCGGCGGAGGCTCTCCTCTCGATGCAGCAAAGGCTGCCGCCCTCATGGCCGCAAACCCCGATAAGGGCGAATCCTTTCTCACAGGGAAGGAAAAGTGTCAGTACACCCCTGCCCTGCCTACAGCTGCAATACCTACTACCTGCGGCACAGGCTCCGAGGTCACGGGCGTGTCCGTGCTCACATATC
>JAFPPJ010000290.1 GCA_017410745.1 Oscillospiraceae bacterium | reverse complement strand
TCTGCCTGAATGCACGTCCGAAATCAGACACGATCGTGTCATAGGATACGCCGCAGGAGAAGAGAGAGAGGTTTTTGTTCATTATACCGCAGACCCTTGCGGGATTGAATGAGGGGAAGAACAGCAGGATCACATTCACTACGATGCCGATACGGAGCACCCAGTACAGCTTATCGGTCATACGTTCACTCGCAGTGCGTCTCCTGTCAGCAGGGATATATGCCATAGGCGGACCTCCTGAACAGATGATACGGTAAACGGGTACTATAACGTCACGCTGTATACGCTCATACAGCGGTCCATTTGCAAAATATACCTATTTGTAAACGTTTACAGTATTTTAGAAAAGACCATACCGTACCGCAGTACGGTATGGTCAGACCTAAGCTCGATATTACTTTCTCTTGCTTACTACCATTGCAGCAGCAGCGGCAGCCATAACAGCAGCAACAGCAGCAGCGGATGCATTGCCTGTAGCAGCGGGTACGCTCTCTTCTACAGGAACAGCAGCAGCAGCGGGAGCCTCTTCCTCAACAGGAGCTGCCTCTTCAACGGGTGCTTCCTCAACTACTTCCTCTGCAGGAGCTTCTTCAGCAGCTGCGGAAAGGCCGGAAACAGTGAACTGTACTTCGATGGAATCGGTAGGCATTACATAGCCGAAAAGGCCGTCTTCCTTGCCGAGATCATCGTTCCAGATGTTGATAGCCATGGGCTGGAGGTATTCCTGCTCATCGGGAGAAAGATAAGCTTCATCAAATGTGTACTTGGTCTGACCATCGAGTATGATCTTTACATCAGATATCTCAGCAGCGCCTGCAGGGATATCGGTGGAAACGAAGAGAAGGTTGAATGTCTCATCATCGCCGAAATCAAAATCAGTTACCTTAACGGAGTATGTGCCGTCGCCGGTGATCTCTGCATCTGTGAAATTGCCGCCCTTGTTTACAGCGGTAGGGCCATCCCAGCCTGTGAGCTGATCGAAGTATACCATACCGTCATCACCGGTAACGCCGAGACCGTAGCTGGGTTCATTCCATGCATTACGGAATGTGAAGCTTGCGGACTGAACGCCGATATATGCATGATAGGGCTCGTCTGCGGAAGTGGATACAGCTGAAACAGAAATGAGGCTTGCAGCAAGTGCAGCAGCACTTACAACGCTGAGGATCTTAGACTTTTTCATTATACATCTCTCCTATGTTTATGCCTTAGCATATCATTTGCAGGCAGATGCCTGCTTTCACATCTACATTTTATCATACTGTCACAAAACTATCAAGTATCAAATTAAACAAATGAGAACCTTATTTTTTCGTGATATTACACAAATGTAATCGTTTTAGAACTGACACATTCATACATTGGAAATATCTTGAGGGTCATTTTCCGCTCCTGAGACGGCGTATAGTCTGCGCTGCCCATATAACTGCATCACAGAGCTCGTCACATTTATCCCTGCCGACAGGCTCAAGGAATGACAGCCTCAGTGAAGAACTTACCGTCCTTTCATCCTTGCCCATAGCCTGCAGGACATGTGAACCACCCAGAGCTCCGCTTGCGCAAGCAGAGCCGCCCGAAGCGCATATTCCCTTGTTGTCGAGCATGAGGAGCATAGTCTCGGTCTCGCATCCCGGTATGGATATGTTGATATTCCCGGCTATGCGCTTTTGAGCAGAGCCGTTCAGACATATATCGGGTATATCATTGAACAGGCGCGACAGGATATAATTCCTCTCATCGAGCAGGATGCTCTCACGCTGCTCCATATCTTTTACAGTTTCCTCAAGAGCCGTCGCCATGCCAACAATGCCTGCAACATTCTGTGTACCTGCTCGAAGGCCGCGTTCCTGAGGGCCGCCGAATATGAAGCTGTCGAGCTTCGTGCCTTTCTTTGCATACAGCAGTCCTATGCCCTTGGGTGCGTGGAACTTATGTCCGGATATGCTCATAAGGTCTATATATGACAGATCAATGCGCATATGGGGGACAGCCTGTACCGCATCCGTATGGAACAATGCGCCGTTTTTGTGGGCGATATCCGCTATCTCCCGTATAGGCTGTATCGTACCGGTCTCGTTGTTGACAGCCATAACGGAAACTATGGCTGTATCGCTGTCTGTCGCCGATCCGATGCCTTGTATGGAAACGATACCATCACCATCGGGCGGAACAACAGTCAGGATGTATCCGTTCTTTTCAAGATGAGAGCAGGTATTGAGCACGGCATGATGCTCGATGCTGTCCGTTACGATCTTTTTCCTGTCTGTGTGGGGGAGTATCCCAGTGAGCGCGTGATTATCCGATTCGGAGCCGCAGGATGTGAATATGAGTTCATCAGGGCGGCATCCGAGTACTGCCGCGATCCGTTCCCGAGCATCTTCCACAGCACGGGATGCGGCTCTGCCGGCTCCATAGATGGATGACGGGTTGCCGTAGCTATCCGTAAGAAATGGTATCATCGCACGGAGCACCGTATCGGATACCGGAGTGGTAGCAGCGCAGTCAGCATAGATCATGGCTTAATGTCACGTCCTTTACAAGGTCTTTGAACTGTATATGTCGCGCTGTGCGACAGCGAGCCTGTCACACAGTTCATTTTCCGGATGTCCGTGATGGCCCTTCACCCATACGATCTCGACGTCATGCACATCAAGAAGATCAAGAAGCCGCTCCCAGAGATCGGCATTGAGGGCAGGCTTCTTGTCGCTTTTTACCCAGCCGTTCTTTTTCCACGAACGAGCCCATCCCTTGCTGATGCCGTCAGCAACATACCTGCTGTCGGTGGTAAGTACCACGCTGCATGGGCGTTTCAGAGCACTGAGCGCCTCTATCACCGCAGTGAGCTCCATCCTGTTATTGGTGGTCTGTGCTTCTCCGCCGGACAGTTCCTTTGAATGTCCGCCTATCCGCAGAAGTGCGCCCCAGCCGCCGGGGCCGGGGTTGCCGCTGCAAGCACCGTCTGTAAATATTTCTACTCTTTCCATTATTCAAAAGTTACCTTGACAGTCTGCTCCTTGGTGAGTATGAGCTGTCCGTTTTCCTCTGTGCATCCGTCACATTCAAATACAGCGTTGCCTTCGGATGATTCACCGCTTATCCTGATAGGGACGTTTGCAAAGTATATGCCGTCAAATTCCTTTGGCACAGGCTTGTCGTTTACATATACCGTGCCCTTTGTATCATCGTAGCTTATGTGGATGTGTGCCTGTTCGCCGCATTCCAGTGCATCCTCCACCAGGTCGGGGAATACGTCATACCTTCCGTTAAAGAAGGTAGCGACTACATCCGACTGGAATCCGTAGTATCCTGCAGGATCCCATCCGAGCACCCAGTCAGGGCCGAAGCGTTCAAAGGTGTCCGGAGCAAGAGGGGAGTATACCTCGTAGAATTCTGCGATCTCATTGAGCACTCTGTCTTTCTCAAAGCAGATATTTCTCATGTCGCACATGGAATTGATCAGCTCATTCTTGAAATCATGGTTCTCCACGAGAGAAAGCATAAGAAACAGCGGATCACGGTACGGTTCGCCGTCATCATCCGTATCCGATGGAGTGCGGCCGAGTACTTCCTTTATATTGTTGTCGTGATAATCGGTGCCGTCATTGTAAAGACCGGAAGAAAACTCTGTATCAAACAGCATCATCCTCCACAGCCCGTCGGCTTTTTCTTCGCTGCCGGTCTGCCTTACGCGCCACATTGCCCAGTTGTTTCCGTCATAGTATGCATCGCGGTTGTATGTGTACAGCAGGAGTGCAAGATAATCCGCATAGCTGTGCATATCCATCATGGATGCAGCCTTTTCGTAGTTGGTCTGTTCGCGCATATCGTTGGAGGTTATGAAGTCGAACATATCGTTGTACAGTGCCAGGTCTTCGTCCTTGCCGTCTTCGATCTCATTCTTCTTGACGATCACGATGTTGTTGTCATCGAATACGTCATCCTCATCCTTAGTGCCGTAGTTGTTCTCGATGTAATGACTTGAATAATCCTCGGCAAGAGTGTATAGCCCCCAGTATTCACCGTCGATGAATACCACCACAGGCTGATACTGCATCGTCTCAAAATCGCCGCATGAAGCGAGCTTTTGTATCATAGGATCACGGAACTTGGCATAGTCACAGTCATTGCCGCCGTTTCGTATGATGAACGAACGGTACTTCTTGACCTCTCCGGTGCCGTCGCTTCTCATATTCCCGGGTATAAGAGGGAATTTGAAATTCTTATTGCCGTATTCCTCTCTTGCGATGATGCGGAAGCTCTTCTGAAGAGCAGTTCTTGATGCAGCTCCCATTATCCTCATTCCGCATTCCTGATCGAACACTGTGCCGTCTGTGCCTATCCATTCAAAGTCTACAGGCCTTTCCCATTCTCTTCCTCTGTTGGAATAGTTGCCTTCTGCCTGCCAGCCCTCATAGTGTTCGGTCTGCTCCGCTGCCCATTTTTCATAGGTGCTGCCAAGGACATATATGCCCGTATCATAGTCAAACAGATTTGATTCGGCAGTCTTGAGAGAGATCACGGGAACGGGATATTCATGCACGTTCACAAAGTAGGTGCGGTTGGATACCTCAGACAGGCTGCCGTCGGGATACTCGGCCACAGCACGGATGACATTCGCCTTCTTGATGAATTTCTGAGGGACGAAGTCGGAGGAAAGGCTGATGCCCTTGTTTGCGGACAGCTTGTTCTTATCCCCGGAGCGGTCTGACATTTTCAGAGGTTCGGTATATACCTCGCTTGATGCATCGGGTATGCTTCCGTCTGTGGTATAGTGTATCACAGCCCCTTCCGGAGCGGTCATCTCCAGTGAGAAGTTATGGTCATAGAAGCCGCTTTCGGCAGAGAATACAACAGCGCCCTCCTGTGAAGGAGCTTCTTCAGCCGCTGTTGAGGCTTCGGTGCTTGCCTGCGTTTCCTGACTCGTCTGTGTCGTCTCTGCGGGTGTCTGAGCAGGCTGCTGTGCACATCCTGCAAGCAGCAGTACAGCGATGAGTAATGTGTATTTTTTCATGATCAAAGTCCTTCGGGGTTGTTTCTGATAAATCTCCAGCTGTCTTCACACATCTCGTTTATATCGCGCTCAGCCTTCCAGCCAAGCTCATTGAGTGCCTTGGTTGGATCTGCATAGCATTCTGCTATATCACCGGGACGGCGTGCCTTTATGCTGTACGGTATCTCAACCCCGCTCGCCTTCGTGAATGCATTTACTATATCGAGCACGCTGTATCCGTTGCCTGTGCCCAGGTTCCATATCCCTACGCCGTTCATGCTGCGTATCTTCTGTATCGCTTTGAGATGTCCGAGTGCAAGATCGACCACATGGATATAGTCGCGCACGCCGGTGCCGTCATGTGTGGGATAGTCGTTGCCGAATACGCCGAGTTCTGGCAGTCTTCCCACAGCGACCTGCATGATATAGGGCATGAGGTTGTTCGGGATGCCGTTGGGGTTTTCGCCTATCTTTCCCGATTTATGAGCGCCGATGGGATTGAAATACCTGAGAAGTGCTATGCTCCACTCATTGTCGGAGGTATGGATGTCCTGAAGTATGCGCTCTATCATGAGCTTTGTGGTGCCGTAGGGATTTGTGGTGGAAAGCGGGAAATCCTCCCTTATGGGCACGCTTTTGGGTGAGCCGTAGACGGTAGCGGAGGATGAGAATACCAGGCGCTTGCATCCGTGACGGCGCATCTCGTCGCAGAGTATCAGTGTCCCGGTGATATTGTTGTGATAGTACTCTATGGGCTTTGATACAGATTCGCCCACGGCCTTGAGACCAGCGAAATGTATCACGGATTCTATATCGTTCTCGTCGAATATCTTTCTTACCGCATCGCGGTCAAGAAGGTCTGCTTCATAGAATTTAACGTCCTTGCCGGTTATCTCTTTTATGAGTTCGATGGCTCTCGGCTTGGAATTGCTGAAATTATCAACGATGACTATATCCTCACCGGCATTTATAAGTTCTATGCAGGTATGTGATCCGATGTATCCTGCGCCGCCTGTTACAAGTATCATTCCTTGACCTCCATTACATAATAGCCGCCCACAGGTCTTATAAACAGTCTGTGGCAGCTGTCTTTTCCGAATACCTTCTCCATACGGGAAACAAACTCATCTGTCAGGTCTGTGGGCACGAATGCCTGTATCGTACCTGCAAATCCGCCGCCGTGTACTCTTGAAGCGCCTCTCCTGCCGAGTACATCCTTTGCGGTATAAAGCCCTATCACAAGGCCTTCGTTCCTCGGGTCGCCCGGTGCAAATATATTCTGCAGATATTTGTATGAGCTGTCGCCGCTTTCGTTGACAAGTGCGAGGAAGGCATCTATATCGCCGTGATCGAGTGCCTCCGCTTCCTTCACAGCGCGTTCGCTCTCATCAAAGAAGTGATATGCCCTCGCTACGGCTCTGTCGCCGAATCGCGTGCGCAGCTCGCAGATATTGTCGGTGATATCGCTCTTGCTTATCTCACGGAGCACATCCTTGCCGAAGAACCCTGCGATATCCTTCATTTCGCGGGGCACAGCCGCATATTCGGGAGTAAGGTCTGCATGATCGCCCTTAGTGTCCACAACGAAGAGATCATATCCCTTAATGTCAAAGGGTATGCTCTTTATGCCCGGGCCATTGGTATCTGCAAAATCTATGCCTACGAATCCGCCCACCGATGATGCCATCTGATCCATAAGCCCCGAAGGCTTGCCGAAGTATTCATTCTCTGCAAACTGTGCGATCTTTGCTATCTCCACTGCCGATACTTTTCCGTCGTTTGCGATGTGTGAGAGTATCGTACCGATAAGCACTTCAAAAGAAGCGGAAGAGGAGAGACCGCTGCCTTTGAGCACATTCGATGTGGTGAAGGCTGTAAAGCCCTTCAGCTTATAGCCTGCCTTTGCCATTCCCGCCGCAACTCCCCGTATGAGGGATGCGGAGGTATTTGCCTCCTCGGGGTGAACGGAAAGATCCGATATATCCACCGTATCTTCACCGAATCCGAGAGAACGCACTCTTATGATATCGTTTTCTTCCGGGCGAACAGCCGCGATCACATCAAGACCGACTGCCGCAGCAAGTACACAGCCCCTGTTGTGATCCGTGTGATTTCCGCCTATCTCTGTCCTTCCGGGGGCGGAGAACATGAGCAGATCACCGCTTCCGTAAAGCTCTCTGAATTTCCTGACGGTGCTGTCATATCTGTTCTTCTGAAATTCTGCCTGACCGTCTCCGTAAAGCCAGTCGAGCTTCTGCTGAATATCCATGATCGTACCTCGTTTCATATGATCTGATCTACATTTATCTGAGGGGTATTATCTGCGAGAAGAGCCGCGATTATCCTCTCATAGCTCTGTATGGGTGCCTTCCGTATATTCTCAGCCATCCTCTCGGCCTGTGTACTGTCTCCTGCGAGCAGATGCATGTCAATAGCGCCGTCGCTTCCTCCAAGTGAAAAATGAACAAAGCAGCCGCTGTCATTCGTGACTGCTTCGCATATGCATCCGGGTATGCCGCCTGCAGAGGAGAAGAATTCCAGCGCCGCAGTGAGTATACGCTTTCTGAATACGAGCGGAAGGTATCTGGAAAAATATTCAGAGCTCATGCGGCCGTTATCTCCAAGCACGAGCCCTGTTTCAGTCTGTATAAGAGCGCCCGAGCCGATGAGATCATCCACTGCACCTGTCAGCAGGAAATAATCTATACCGACCGATTCGCATATAATGCCAAGCTGTTCCATCGTAACATCACGATGAAGCCTGTCGAGCAGATAGCAGATGATGACCTTCACGTCGCTCTGACTGCTCATGATAGGGAGACCTTGTTCCATAGGCATCAGAAGTTAGGGTAGTCCGCTACGTGAGAGAGAACGGCTATCGCAGCCGCCGCTTCAACAGCAGGGACATAAGACGGTATCAGACAGGGGTTCTCAGCGGAGTTTTCCCCTGTTACGGTGTTTTCGAGAGTCGAGCAGTCTATCGCATTGACAGACATACCGAGAGTGGGATTGGGCTTGAAAGAAGCCCTGAATATGAGCGGCATTCCGCTTGTGATGCCGCCGAGCAGACCGCCGTGATTGTTGGTCTTTGTCTTGACATATCCGTGATCATCTGCATAGAACTCATCATTATACTGTGAGCCGAGCATCTGTGCGGACATGAAGCCCGCTCCGAATTCTATGCCTGTGGCAAGGGGGATGCCGAATATGAGCTGGGATATGGTGTTCTCAAGTCCGTCGAACATAGGAGAACCTATGCCTGCAGGGAGATTGGTCACAGCACATTCGATTATGCCGCCCAGACTGTCTCCGCATAAGGCGGCCTTTGCTATATCCGACCGCATCTTCACGCCCTGCCTGTCATTTACCACAGGGAAGTCCTTCTTGCGTATCTCTGCGATCTTGTCGCGGTCGATCTTCACAGGATCGAAGGGGGTGTCTTTTATGCCGTGTATGCGGTAGATATGCGCGCCTGTGTATATGCTGCGCCTTTCAAGTATCTGTGCGCACAGCGAGCCTGCGAATATGAGCGGTGCGATGAGCTTTTTGGAAAGATGCCCGTCATGTCTGACATCGTTGAAGCCCTTGTATCTTACAGCGCCGGTATAGTCCGCATTTCCGGGACGTGCGATGAGAGGGGCGTTGCCCGATTCATCGGGATGATATTCGTTATTGGTGATGAGCGCCATAACAGGCGAGCCTGTGGTGCGGCAGCCCGATATGCCCGACATGATGCTCGGCATCAGTGCATCGCCCGCAACAAGGCCGGTCTTGTCGATGAGCCTTCTGCTCATCTGATGACGAAGCATATCTGTATCTATATACTCACCGGGAGGAAGATTATCGACCGTTACGCCGATAGCAGGGCCGCCTGCTTCTCCGAACACAGAGACGCTTATCCTGCCATGCCATATAGAAGACATACCGACCCCTCCTTATATGATCTCTGCTATGCCGCCAAGTGAGCGATAATCGTCGAAAAACCGCGGATAGCTCTTATTTACTGCCTCGGCACCGAGTATGGTCACAGGTGCGTCGGACATTACTGCGGCAATGGCTGCCGACATCACGATGCGGTGATCGTTGTACGAATCTATCGTGCCGCCCTTGAAGCGGGCACAATGCTCTATCACGAGATTATCCTCTCCGACCGTGACACGGCCGCCAAGAGCATTTATCATCGCTGCGGCGGATTCGAGCCTGTCGGATTCCTTTATCCTCAGACGTGATGCGTTGATTATTTTGCTCGTACCTTCCGCTGCGGATGCAAGCACTGTCAGGACGGGCACAAGGTCGGGCACATCCGATGCATCCTGCACGAACGAAGGTATCCTGCCATTTTCGACCCTTGCGAGCTGCTCTATGATCCTGTCACCCTGAACGGTGTCCTCTGCGAGATTTCCCATATCTATATCGCATCCGAGGGCATTTGCCACATAGAAGAATGCCGCCTGAGAGTAATCACCCTCTACACGCATGTCACAGGGCTTGTAATGCTGACCGCCCTTTATCTCGTATACCGGTAGTCCGTTGCTGCATGATTCCCTGACTGTTATACCAAAATGCCCGAGTGTCGATACTGTCATATCAGCATAGGGCTTTGACTCAAGGGGAGAGGTGAGCCTTATCACCGAATCCCCTTCAAGCAGGGGCAAAGCGAAGAGCAGACCGGTTATGAACTGCGATGATATGTCTCCTTCGAGCAGGAATTCCCCGGACTGCAGTCTGCCGCTCATAGAAATCGGGAGACCGCCTTCCTTGTCAAATCTGATGCCCTTTTTGCCAAGCTCGCGTATATACGGTGTGATAGGTCTTGTGGGGAGCTTGCCGTGCCCTTCAAATGTCACGTCTGCGCCGAGTGCTGCTGCAATGGGTATCAGAAATCTCAGTGTAGAGCCGCTCTCGCCGCAGTCTATGATACCGCTCGCAGGTCTGCCTGCTCCCTTTATCGTGTATGTGCCGTTTTCACCGCATATATCTGCTCCGAGCACAGACATCGCCCTACATGTTACATCTATGTCAGCCGATGCAGAAACGCCGGTAATGACCGAAGTGCCTTCTGCAAGGGCGGCGGCAATGACCGCTCTGTGCGAATAGCTTTTCGATGAGGGTATGTCAACGTGCCCGTGAAGCTTTTGCGGTGTGATCCTTATATCCATATGTTCTCCGTTATCCGAGTATAGAAATGAATTCATCCACTGTCATTTTCACAGCCGATGATCTTCCCACATCGCTGCACATGATGATGTCTATATTATTCCCGCTGCGCTTCTTGTCATTGAGCACAGCATCGCCAAGCTGCGAAAGGGAAGGCTCTATCTCTATATCGAGCTCATAGAGCCTCAGACAGCTGTTCAGCCTGTCGCACAGTTCCATGCTGCATATGCCTTTTTCGGCAGCTATACGGGTGATGAGCTCCATCCCCTTCGCTACAGCTCTGCCGTGGGATATGCCTGTGTAGTGATAGTACTGCTCGATGGAATGACCGAGGGTATGTCCGAAATTGAGGAGCTCTCTTTCGCCGCGGTCGAATTCATCTGCCTCAACTACATCACGCTTGATGGAGATGCAGTCATATACGATATCTTCGACATTATCGAGGATATGATCTATATCGGTGCTGCAAAGCTTGTCAAAAAGCTCGGCAGAACGTATCATACCGTACTTTATGACCTCTCCCATGCCGTCTATGAGAAATTCACGGGGCAGGGAAGAAAGCGTATCAGTGTCGATTATGACAAGGTCTGGCTGCTTGAATGCGCCTACAAGATTCTTGCCCTCGGGTATATCTATCGCGGTCTTGCCGCCGACCGAGGAATCCACCTGTGAAAGCAGGGATGTAGGTATCTGTATGAAGCCGAGACCTCTCAGATATGTGGCTGCGGCATATCCGGCCATATCGCCGGTAACTCCGCCGCCAAGGGCGATCACTGCATCAGCGCGGCTGAAATGGGATGCAGCGAGAAATGAATATATCCTGCCGAGCACCTCGGCACACTTTGAAGCCTCGCCGTGAGGGAATACGAACTGTTCACAGGAAAGTCCCGAGCCTTCAAGAGATGCTTTTACTCTGTCGTAGTACAGCGGGGCAGTATTGTCATCGCATATCACAGCGAAACGCTTCGCTGACGATGCCTTGCTTATGAATTCTCCCGCTCTGTCTATAAGTCCTTTGCCGATCAATACATCATAGGAAGAAGATGCATCAACTCTGACTGTTTTCATTGTATTTACCGTTGCCGTCGTACAGGCCCTTTCTAATGGTCATATATAATTTATTATACCACAAAAATGGGAGTTTGTCAATAAAAACAAAGTGACTTCTTGATTTAATTTATATTCACAAAAAATTTACATACATAGACATAAGGCTTAATTGTTTTTTCGTTAAAATCAGGTGACAAATATGCTGAAATATGGTACAATCTCTATAATTTACACAGTTCGGATCACGGATATATCCTGACAGGACTGTATCGGAGGGATGCCCTTTGACAAACTGTGACAGCTGTGCCAACTTTGTATATGACGAAGAGCTTGAATATAACGTATGCCTTGTAGACCTTGATGAAGACGAGCTTTACAGGTTCATGAACGCTCAGTGCAGTGAATGTCCGTACTATCGCCCGGATGACGAATATGCCGTGGTAAGGCATCAGATGTGATCGATATGAACAGACTTACAGATATTTCGACTATACGCGATATAATGTCTCGTCACGGCTTTTCCTTCTCGAAGGGGCTCGGGCAGAATTTTCTCATAAATCCGTCTGTGTGTCCTAAGATAGCAGAGCTTGGCAATGCAGCGCCTGGCTTCGGGATAATCGAGATAGGCACGGGCATAGGTGTCCTTACAAGGGAACTTGCGCTGAGGGCTGACAAGGTCACTGCCGTTGAGATAGATACAAGGCTCATGCCCGTGCTCGATGAGACACTTGCTGGATTTGACAATATACATATCATCAATGCTGATGTTATGAAGACCGATCTGAAGAAGGTCATTGAGGAGGACTTTGCAGGGCTCGAATGTGCGGTCTGTGCAAATCTCCCGTATTATATAACCTCACCGGTGATAATGTATCTTCTCGAAGAACGGCTCCCGATAAAGACCATCACCGTTATGGTGCAGAAGGAAGCTGCGGTAAGGCTTTGCGCGCCTCCCGGCACAAGGGAATGCGGTGCAGTGAGCTATGCCGTGAAATACTATGCAGAGCCCGAGATACTTTTCGATGTGTCAAGGGGCAGCTTCATGCCAAGTCCCAATGTGGATTCATGTGTCATAAGGCTCAATATACGTTCGGCTCCTCCCGTGAAGGTAAAGGATGAAAAGCGCCTTTTCGGGATAATACGCGGAGCATTCTCGCAGAGGAGAAAGACTCTTGCCAATTCTCTCACGTCAATAGGCATATCCAAGCAGGAGACATATCGCGCCCTTGAACAGGCCGGTCTTCCGGGAAGCATACGCCCCGAACAGATGACGTTTGATGACTTTGGCAGGATAACGGATTATTTGACAGAGGTAAATGATGCTTAATATATTCTATGAACACATACTTGAAGGCTGTGCACAGTGCAGCATAGATACGGGCAGGGGACTGCAGAGAGCGTCGAATTACGGCATACAGGGACTTGAATGTGATGTGAAGAGACTTCATGACCATGAGATAAAGCATCTGTTCGACGACAACGGCATGACTGTCAGATCGGTATATCATACATTTGCTTTCGAGTCCGCCACCGATGAACAGATCAGGAATGAGTATATGGATCTGTTTGATACTGCTGCATTCTTCGGTGCTGGCAAGGTGCTCGTTGTGCCGGGCTTCAATGTAGAGAACGAGCGCACAGCAGCACAGCTTGACCGCATATGCAGCGATGCTGTGCAGTATGGCATACAGGTAGGCATAGAGGATTATGACGACAGCCATTCACCATGCTGCCGCTCGGATGATATAGCGTATCTGCTCGACAATGTGCCCGCCCTGGGATTTGTCTTTGATACCGGCAACTGGGCATATGCACTTGAGGATGAGATATCTTCCTTCAGAAGATTTGAGAGCAGGATAATGCACGTTCATCTCAAGGACAGGACGCGCACCGTACAGGGAGAGCGCAAGGATGATATGGCGGGCTGCCCTATGTATCCGTGTCCCTTCGGGAGCGGCTTCATCAGGAGCAGGGAGATACTGTATGCGCTGAAGACCAAAGGCTATGACGGCGATCTTTCCATAGAGCATTTCGGGTCTAACGATCAGTTTGCTTATATGAAAAGCTCGGCAGTGTTTATAAAAGAAAACTATTGAAAGGACGATAATTATGACCGAAAAGCTCAGAAAGCTGTGCGATGAAGCACTCAGAGGCAAGATAAAGACTGATTCGTTCTACAGTCAGCTCGATGAGATGTCACAGAGCGAGGAATGCAGCGACGACCTTGCCTGTGTTATCGAGGATGCGATGATGGAGCTCGACATGAACGGCGGCGAAAGCAGGACGGCACTCAAGGAAAGTGCACGCATGATACTCGAGGAACTGCAGAACATATGATAAATGTCCGCATATGGAACGAAAACATACATGACAAGGAAGAACGCATCAAGGCACATTACCCACAGGGGATACACGGTGCGCTTGCCGGTATATTCTCGGACTGCGAGAATGTAAGAGTGACCGTAGGTCTCCTTGATGATGAGGATCAGGGCCTTTCGGAAGAAGCGCTCGCCGATACGGATGTGCTTATATGGTGGGGACATCATGCGCATGATAAGGTCACCGATGAGAACGTCAGCCGTGTCATAAGGCACATTCACGGAGGCATGGGCTTTATCCCTCTCCATTCGGCACATCACAGCAAGGTGTTCAGGGCACTGTGCGGTACGAGCTGCAATCTCAGATGGAGACACGGCGACAGGGAACGCCTGTGGGTATGCGACCCGCATCATATGATAGCACGGGGACTGCCCGATCATTTTGAGATACCGGCAGAGGAAATGTATGGAGAGCCGTTTGATATACCTTCACCCGATGAGACTGTATTCATCGGATGGTTTTCGGGCGGTGAGGCATTCAGGAGCGGCGTGACCTTTCACAGAGGCGGCAGGATATTCTATTTCCAGCCGGGACATGAGGAATATCCCGTATATCTCAACGAGAATATACGAAAGGTCATAAGGAATGCGGTATACTGGGCTGCTCCGTGTGAGCGTGAGCACAGATGCATCGAATGCATCAATGCCGCTGCGCCGGAAGGAGAAAAGGCATGAGGATAGGAGCAGATATCGGAGGCTCGGCTGTAAAGCTGGTATGCGCTGATGACAACAACAGGATATTGTCACGCAGAAGATACGCTACCGACGGAGATCTGGCGCATTTCGAGAGAGAGCTGTCCCTCCTGCTGAACAGACAGAGCCTTGACGGAATAAGCATCACGGTGTCCGGAGTAGGCTCAAAGATGCTCGAAAAGAGAAAGGCAGACTATAATGTCCGCTATATAAGCGAATTTGAGGCCTTCGGGAGAGGAGCACAGATCCTTTCAGGCAGGGAAAACGCCCTTGTGGTAAGCATGGGTACTGGTACTGCCTTTGTTATGGCTCACGGCGATGTGTATGAGCATATAGGCGGGAGCGGTATAGGCGGCGGAGCACTTTGCGGCCTTTCTCTGCTCACCACCGGTGTGGCGGATATATATAATATCAAGGATATGACAGCCCTCGGAGACACTACTAAGGTAGACCTTACAGTAGGGGATATAAGCGTAGGAGACACGGGGCTTGCGGCTGATCTAACCGCTGCCAATTTCGGCAAGGCTTCGCTTGATGATGACAATAACGATATCGCCGCAGGTCTTGCTAATATGATATATCAGTCTGTGGGTGTAATGGCGGCATTCGCACTTAAAGGCACCGACCTTGATACAGTGGTATTTGTGGGCGCAATGTCGGAATTTCCCGTAGGAGCGCAGATGATGAAGAATGTGGGCGACCTTCACGGTTACAGCTTCATTATGCCCGCAGGCGGAGCATTTGCAGGAGCGCTCGGATGTGCTTCGGCAGCAGGATGAAAGGGATAACTATGGAAGAATATCTTTGCCTTGATGATGAACAGGTCAAGAAGATCAGTGACGAGATGCCTCTTGACGAAATGCTGTACGACCTTGCGGAGCTTTACAAGGTCTTCGGTGATACTACGAGGATACGCATACTCTATGCCCTTCTTGAATCGGAACTGTGTGTGAATGATATGGCTGTACTGCTGAACATGAGCCAGACTGCCGTATCACATCAGCTCAGAGTGCTCAAGAACAACAAGCTGGTGAAATTCCGCAAGGAGGGAAAGATCGTTTTCTATTCTCTTTCCGATGACCATGTAAGGAGCATAATCGAGATAGGAATGGAGCATGTGGAGGAATGATCTATACCGACCTGACAAAGAAAGCGCTGCTTATCGCATATAATGCCCACATGGGGCAGTATGACCGTTCGGGACTGCCGTATATATTCCATCCGTATCATCTGGCTGAGATGATGGAAGATGAGTATTCGGTATGTGCGGCGCTTCTGCATGACACTGTGGAAGATACGGACATGACGATAGAGGATATAAGAAACGAGGGCTTCCCGGAAGAGATCGTTCACGCGCTGGAGCTTCTTACACATAAGGACGGCGTGGATTATTTCGATTATGTCCGCGCGATACGTTCGGATCCACTGGCTGTCAGGGTGAAGCTCGCCGACCTTTCGCACAACAGCGATCTGACCAGACTCGATAATGTATCGGAACGAGACAGGGAACGCGTAAAAAAATACGAACAAGCCAGACGGATATTGCTTGAAGACATCGGAGGGATCATATCATGAGCATATTCCATACACAAAAGGGTGATATACACTATTCATTCATAAAAGGAGCATCCGATAACGGCATTACACTGGTGTTCCTTCCCGGCCTTTCTGCGGATCACAGACTGTTTGAAAAGCAGATAAGCTATTTCCGCGGGAAATATGATATACTTGTATGGGATGCGCCGGGTCACGGACTTTCAAGGCCGTTTGACGCTCCGTTCGATATATTTGACAAGGCTCACTGGCTTCATGGGATAATGGAGAAGGAAAATATCACTCATCCGCTTCTGATAGGGCAGTCTATGGGAGGCTATGTATCCCAGTGCTTCATGAAGGAGTACCCCGGTGAGGCAGCAGGATTTATCTCGATAGACTCATCTTCGCTTGCCAATAAATACATGAGTGCCATGACAAAGTTTATACTCAGGCGTACAGAGAAAATATTCCTTATGTACCCGTGGCAGCTGATGAAAATACTCGTCTCCGTATCGGTGGCAAGGACACTGTACGGTCAGAGACTGATGTACAGGACGCTTTCGGATTATTCAAAAGAGGAATACTGCCGTCTTATGGGAAATGGCTTCTATATGGTAGCCGAGGCCATAGACAGGGATATAGATGCAGAGTGTTCGTGCCCTGTGCTCCTCATATGCGGCAAACAGGATATCACAGGCCTTGTGAGACGCTTCAACAGGCAGTGGAGCAGGGATACAGGCTATGATATCGCATGGATAGACGATGCAGCACATAATTCAAATACAGATCGTCCCGATGCGGTGAACAGGCTCATAGAGCAGTTTGCAGAGAAGCTGTGACAGACGATCGGAAGGAAAATGTATGAAAAGATACAGATTTACGGCATTTGCCGCTGCTGCCGCACTTATACTGAGCCTTTCAGCGTGCAGGGGCAATGACAATGTGAGCGTGCAGACTCAGACCACAGTGCAGACCGAGGTGCAGGAGACCGCAAAGACGGCTATACCAGAATTTGCAGCAGCACCCATGCGCGATATCCCTTCTACAGAGCTCGTAAAGGAGATAAAGCTTGGCTGGAATCTGGGAAATACGATGGATGCCACGAAGGATGACCCCTCGGGCAGTGAGACTCCTGCAGACTGGGAGACCTGCTGGGGCAATCCGGAGACTACGAAGAAGATGATAGATTCCGTGAAGCTGGTGGGCTTCAACGGGCTGAGACTCCCGGTGACATGGGACGGAAAATTCGGTGAAGGCCCCGATTATAAGATAGATGAGGCATGGCTCGCAAGGGTAAAGGAAATAGCAGACTATGCCTTTGAGAACGATATGTATGTCATAATCAATATGCATCATGAGGGCTGGAACGATCCCAAGGAAGACAACGCAGATGCAGCGGAGGAAAAGCTGTGCGCTCTATGGAGCCAGATAGCTGACTATTTCGAAGGGTACAACGAGAAGCTCATTTTCGAGTGCATGAATGAGCCGAGACTCAGAGGCACTCCTCTTGAATGGACAGGCGGAGATGCCGCTTCAAGGGAGATCATAAACCGCTGGAACGCAGCTTTTGTGAAGACTATCCGTGCAAAGGGCGGCAACAATGCCAAGCGTCATCTTATGATCCCCGGATACGCTGCATCATCATCCGAATCTGTGCTTGCTGATATAAAAGTTCCCGATGATGATAAGGTAATAGTATCGGTACACGCATATATACCCTATCGCTTCGCACTTGCAGAGCAGGACAGTGCGGTCAAGGAATGGAGCGCAGACAGCAGCAGCGATACGAACGATATAGATATGCTCATGTATACTCTTGATGAACTGTTCCTGAAAAACGGCCATGCCGTGATAATCGGCGAAATGGGCGCAAGAAACAGGTTCAACAACAAGGATCGTGCAGAATGGGCAAAATATTACATACATGCAGCAAAGGAAAAGGGTATACCCTGTTTCTGGTGGGATAACAACGCATTTATAAGCGGAGAGGCTTTCGGACTTCTTGACAGGTCGAGCTATGAATGGAGATATCCGGAGATCATTTCAGCTATGAATGAAGCTAAAGACGGTGAGTAATGGATACTTTGGCATTTGAGGAAGCCTGCCGACGCGTCAGCGAAGGCAAACGGCTCGTGAAGGGGATAGGCACGGAAAGCGAAGGCTCCGTACATGCTGTACTCAAGAATTACTTTGAGACCGACCATGACAGCCAGGAGACATCTGTCGGCAGGTTCATCGCTGATATAGTCGGAGAGAACGGCATAATAGAGATACAGACATCACATTTCAAAAACCTAAGGGAAAAGCTGCGTGCATTTCTGCCGGTGGCGCATGTTACCGTGGTATACCCGGTATTTACAAACAAGCGCCTTGTGGAGATAGATCCGGACGGCAGTGTGATACGCGCGCGCAGATCTCCTCAGAAGGACACTCCTTACAGCATATTCCGTGAGGTATATCAGATATCCGAGTTCCTTTCGGATAGTTCGCTGTCGTTTGTGATCATGGTGCTTGAATGCGATGAATACCGCAGGAAGGGCGAAAACGGCCATATCGGCACATCTGTCATAGACCGTTTCCCGACACGCCTTGTGGATCAGATCAATATCGACTCTCCGCGGGACTGGGAAAAGCTGATCCCCGGTCTTACCGAAAAGGAGCTCATCAGCCCCGAGCTCGCACGGATACAGCATATACCCGGCAACTATGCCTCGGCCGCTCTTGCATCACTGTATAAAGCGGGGATACTTGACAGGCTCGGGAAAAGAGGCAGATCCTATGTATACCGTTACCGTCAGAACAGGGCGGAATGAATAGAACTCAAAGCTCCGAAGCAGTAATTGCTGCTTCGGAGCTTTTATGCTCACAGTAAAAAGCGGCGGCAAAAGATTTATCAGGGTGTCCTTTTTTCGGGTCTGTCGGTTAAATATATATACTCTTTGCGTAAAAATATATAACTTACAAATCTTATGTGAATTTTTTGTGTAATATGCTACTGGAAACAGCTTCCACTAACTGGTATAATGAGTTCAAAGCTCTATGTATCAGGGCTTGATGTGCGAATATGATCTACGACTATATGACGAGGAGGGTGTATTATGCTGAAGGAATGGGTACGTCCGGAAAGACCTGATGATGATATAATTGCAGAGCGGCTCGAAAAGGCACGCGGTGAACTTGTGAAAAAGCAGATGGAAATAAAGGAAAAGAAGCTGCCGGTACTGGTGGTGCTTGACGGATGGGGCGCAGCAGGAAAGGGCAGCGCACTCGGCAAGATGATAAGAAATATGGACCCGAGATTCTACAAATGCGAGACGCTGAAAATGCCCACTGCCGATGAACAGAGGGAGCCATTCCTATACAGATATTTCGTAAGGATACCTGCAGCAGGACAGTTCTCGTTCTTTGACGGAGGATGGATGGGCGAGGTGACATCGCGCTATCTTATGGGCGAGATCGGCGAGCGTGAATACAAAAAGTATCTTACAAGCATAAAGCGCTTTGAACGTCAGCTCAATGACAACGGATACCTTGTGGTGAAGTTCTTCTTCCATATCAGCGAAAAGACACAGCGCAAGCGCATAAAGGCGCTTGAGGATGATAAGGTAACTGCATGGCGCGTTTCGGATACCGACAGATGGCAGAACAAATACTATGACAAATGCCTTGATGTGTATGATGAATATATAGAGGCCACCAATCAGTTCGTAGCGCCGTGGTATTTCATCGACTCCACGAACAGAAAATGGGCAGAGCTCCAGATGACCGAGATACTTCTTTCCGCGATAGATACTGCCCTGAAGAATGCGGAAAACAGGCAGTCGCCTCTGCTTCAGAATACCTTTGCGCTGAGGCCCATACCCGCTCTGAGTGAGATATCGCTTGACAAGACTGTTACCGAGGAGGAGTACAGGACAGAGCTTGACAGGCTGCAGAAGCGGCTCAGCGAGCTGCATAATGAGATATATCTCAAGAAGATACCTGTTATCATAGCATATGAGGGCTGGGATGCCGCGGGAAAGGGCGGGAATATCAAGAGAGTCGCATCGGCACTCGATCCCCGCGGATGCGAGGTGCATCCTATCGCAAGCCCCGAGCCTGCTGAAAAGGCACGGCATTATCTGTGGAGATTCTGGAAGCGTCTGCCGAAGGACGGACATATCGCCATATTCGACAGAACGTGGTACGGCCGCGTGATGGTGGAACGCATAGAAGGATTCTGCTCGGAAAATGACTGGCAGCGTGCCTATAACGAGATAAATGAGTTCGAGAAGGAGCTTGCCGACTGGAATGCGGTGGTGATCAAGTTCTGGGTGCATATCGACAAGGATACGCAGCTTGCGAGATTTACCGACAGGCAGAACACTCCCGAAAAGCAGTGGAAGATCACCGACGAGGACTGGCGCAACCGCGAGAAATGGGATCAGTATGAGACTGCAGTGGATGAGATGCTGCAGAAGACAAATACTGATTTTGCACCGTGGCATGTGCTTGAATCCAACGATAAGCGATATGCACGACTCAAAGCCCTCAGGATAATAATCAAGGCAATAGAAAAGAAGCTTGGCTGACAAATTAAACGACATATTTCCGAACATTAATGACGTATAATATAAAATCAGCCGTACCTTGCAGTACGGCTGATATGCGGCATGAGCCGGTCAGGTCTGATTAGCGAGCCATGCGTTTATATATTCCTCTGCGGTCTCTGCGCAGCCTGCCTTTATCCAGCTGTCGCCGACCTGGTTGCGTACATGTGAGGAGTATTTGCCGTCAAGCCCTAAAGCTACCCAGGCACTCTTGAAATCTTCCATTGCCTGCTTATCATCAGGAGCTGCTGCTCCGCCGGTCACTTTCTCCAGCATGTCAAGTTCCATTTCTTTTACCTCCATGTTATCACCTCTGTGAATATTATCAGGGATATCTCTCTGTATCATGATTATACTATATCTAAATTGAAATGTCAAGAGTTTTTTAAATTTGTGCAAAATAACGAAAAGTGCTGCTTTGAACAATTAGTATTGCACGATGAACGGATACATTTTTTCGATAACTCTTGTAATTTCTATTGGTTTGTGGTATAATAAAAGTGACTTTGGTATGGTCAGTACATAGAAGGGGGGATAAATATGGATTCGTTTATCAGCGGCGGCAATGTGGTGATATCTCTTGAGGACCGAATAGATTCTTCAAATGCGGATATGACCGAGTACAAGATAATCAATATCCTGAATAATTATCCCGGCAAGATACCTGTTTTTGATGCAGCGGAGCTCGACTATATCTCAAGCGGAGGACTAAGGGCGCTGATGCGTGTGAGAAAGGCCGTAGGAGAACAGCTCATCGTGCGTGATGTATCTCCGTACGTCTATGAACTGTTTGAGATGACAGGTTTCGACGGTATCTTCAATGTGCAGATAAGACCGAATTGATGCTGTAAAGCTCATAAAACAGATAAAGTATTGAAAGGAAGATAAACTATGACTATCAACAAGAATCTCGAGGGAACTGTTCTTACTATTGCTGTGGAGGGCAGGATAGATACCACTACCGCTCCCGACCTCGAAAAGGAACTCAAGGGATCTCTCGGGAATGCGAGCGAGCTCATAATAGATTTCAAGGATGTGGAGTATATCTCATCTGCAGGACTTCGTGTGCTCCTCTCTGCTCAGAAGATAATGAACAAGCAGGGCTCTATGAAGCTCATAGGCGTAAGCGAAGATATCATGGAGATATTTGAGGTGACGGGATTTTCCGATATCCTCACTATCGAATGACGGACAGGTGTCAGTATACGCGGGAAGGAGATGCTTATGCGCGAGCTTGTGATAGAAGCACTTACGGATAATCTCGGACAGGTGCTTGGATTTGTTGACAATGAACTTGAAAATGCCGGATGCCCAATGAAGATACAGATGCAGATAGATCTTGCGGTGGAGGAGATATTTGTAAATATCGCCCACTACGCATATGATCCGGATGTAGGCCCTGCTACCGTAAGGGTAGAGATATCGCACGATCCGGCTATAGTTGACATCACCTTCATAGATCACGGTGTACCCTATGATCCGCTTGCAAAGGCCGATCCCGATATTTCCCTCTCTGCGGAGGAGAGGCAGATCGGCGGCCTTGGGATATTCATGGTCAAGAAGACTATGGATGATATAAAGTATGAGTATAAAGACGGGCACAATATCCTTACTCTTATAAAGGGATTGAGCTGACATAGTGTGTTTTGATGAACACACACCGTCAGGCATCTGTCCATAACAGAGGTGTTGTGAATGATAAAGAAATTTGGTTTGACATTCGGAGGACTGCAGCAAAAGATACTCAATCTTGTCCTTATATCACTGCTTGTTACGGTGATCGTCTTTCTTGGTGCATCCATCCACCAGGGCAGCACGCTCGCAAAGCTTGTGAGCACGTCCTCGGATAAGCAGCAGGAAGCGATATCTGCCGTTTCTGAGAACACCATGAATGCGATCATAGATTCATCTATGGTCAAGACCAATGCGCTGCAGGCCTATATCGCTGAAGATATGTTCACCGATGTGAAGAACGATGTCCTGACCATGCAGGCGTTTGCAAACGGTCTGTTCCAGGTAGAGGATCAATGTGCAAGACAGACCATCAACTATGCCGTTGCGGATAATGACGGCATACCGACAGTGCAGTACATGCATGAATCGGGTGCGGATACTCAGTCGAGGTATCTCACCGTAGTCAGCAACATGGGCGACATAATGCTGTCTATGTACAAGACCGCCGATAAGCTGGAGTCCTGCTATGTAGCCACTCCCGACGGACATATAATAATCGTGAATGACAGAGCCGGCGCATATGTGGATGACAAGGGCAGACCCATGCGCATACTCGATGTCACGAACCGCCCGTGGTACAAGATGGCTGTGGAGAAAGGCGATGTATGCTTTTCGGATATATATCAGGACAGCCATACTGGCATAGATGCTGTGGCATGTGTGGCTCCCGTATATAAGGACGGCGAGCTGGTGTGCGTAGTAGGCGCTGATGTGTTCCTTACGAATATGGCGGAATATGTCAATTCCTCCAGTAATTCGGGCGGATTTGTCAGTGTTGTTGACGGCAGCGGAAGAATGATCTTCTCGCCTATGACAGAGGGGCCTTTTGCACCGTATAATTCCGACGAGAACACGTCATGTCCCGAACTTGATGAGTTTTTCAAGGATGCTCTTGAGGAAAGAACGGGGATACGCAAGATCACCGCAGACGGCGTGGAGTATTATCTTGCAGGCTCACCGCTCAAGTCTGTGAACTGGGCTGTTGTATCGGTTGTGGAAAGGTCGGTGACCCTCATCCCGACGCAGCAGCTGATAAATGAATGCAATACCATAAGCAATTCTGCAAGAGCAGAGTACAAGGCTGGATTCAGTCTCTACAACAATATCATCCTTGTTGTAGTGGTACTGATACTTGTCCTCGGACTTGCTGCTTCCATGATACTTGCAAACAGGATAGTATATCCCGTTGAGGACATGACAAAGACTATCATCGAGAGCGGCAATACGGGCAAAATGTTCGAGATGAAGGATCTGTACAAGACAGGCGATGAAATAGAAGTCCTTGCAGAGTCCTTCGATGACCTTGCCAAGAAGACAAGACAGTATATCCTTGATATAACAAGGATCACTGCTGAGAAGGAAAGGATCGGCGCAGAGCTCGATCTCGCGCGGAAGATACAGGCGGATATGCTCCCGAATATTTTCCCGCCCTTCCCCGAGCGCACAGAATTTGATGTGTACGCATCCATGAAGCCTGCCAAGGAGGTAGGAGGAGATTTCTACGATTTCTTCCTGATAGATGATGACCATCTCGGTCTCGTTATGGCGGACGTTTCCGGCAAGGGCGTGCCTGCGGCATTGTTCATGATGATGTCAAAGATACTTGTGAACAACTATGCTATGATGGGCGGCTCTCCTGCGAAGGTGCTCGAACAGGTCAATGCAGCGATATGCAAGAATAACGAAGAGGAAATGTTCGTTACCGTATGGCTCGGTATATTTGAGATATCCACCGGTATCGTTACGGCGGCGAATGCAGGACATGAATACCCGATGATAAAGAAGGCTGACGGCAGTTTTGAGCTTTTCAAGGATAAGCATGGCTTTGTAGTCGGAGGCATGGAAGGTGTTAAATATAAAGACTACACATTTACAGTAGAAAAGGGTGGTTCTCTCTTCCTCTATACCGATGGCGTCGCTGAGGCGACAAATGCCGATGAACAGCTTTTCGGAACAGACAGGATGCTTGAAGCGCTCAATAAGGAGCCCGGTGCAGAGCCTGCGGCACTGCTTGAGAATATGACTGCGGCACTTGACGGATTTGTGGGAGAGGCTCCGCAGTTCGATGATATCACTATGCTGGCACTTATCAGAAGATAATGGAGGATAAATTATGAAAACAGACATTTATGCACTGCAGAGAGGTGCAAGCGATTTCCGCAATATTCCTGCCGTGGCAGAAAAGGTGGCAAAGTATAACGACCTTGATCCTAAGTCGGCGCTCAGGCTCAGGCTCCTTGCAGAGGAAATGATATGCATGCTGCCGCAGCTGCTCAAATACGGCGTAGGCTCATTCTGGATAGAGAACAAGGTCAGGGATTATGAACTTCACCTCAAGGTAAAGCCCGATGATGAGCTGGATATTGATATGGACAAGGTGCTCTCCATATCCAAGAGCGGAAAGAATGCGGCGGCCACCGGCATACTCAATAAGATCATCATCGCTGTGGAATATATGCTCAATGAAAACGCAAAGATAGCCCGCGATGATCCCTATGCTTTCTATACTATGGGCGTCACCGATGATCCCATGGATATAATGGGATACAACGGCAGCATGGCATGGTCGCTCCTCAGCTACAGGAACAATATGGAGACCGAGGAGGACAGCACCGAAAAGCAGGAGCAGTGGGATGAACTTGAAAAGTCCATTATCGCAAATCTGGCTGATGATGTCATAGTCGGCATCAAGAGCGGTGTAGTTGATATCATAATCAAGAAGCGTTTCTGATAAGATCTGCAGACAGTGCAGCAGTGCTGTCTGCATATTCTGTTGTATACTGCTTGAATGTGAGGGCTTGTATGAACGAAAAACAGCAGATATTCCGTAAGTCCGGGATAGAGCGGATGAATTCTCCTGAACAGCTGACAGATTACCTTCGCGTGACTAATCCGTCCGTGTGGGTGATACTGGCAGCTGTTGTGATACTTCTCGTCGGATTTCTGGTATGGTCGCTCAACGGTAAGCTTGAGATAGTCGTGAATGTGGCTGCCAAGGTGGAGAGCGGTACTGTTGCTGCGGTCATAGTTGATGAAGATGTGGATGCACCTGTCAAAAAAGGGCAGACTATGCGCATCAACGGCACATTTACGGTAGTAGACGAGATATATCGTGATGCCAACGGGCGCAAGGTGGCGGGTGCGAGCACAGACCTTCCCGACGGGAATTATCCCGCACAGATCGTGACAGACACTATGACACCGATCTCATTCCTTCTTGAATGATACGGAGGCAAAATGAAAGAGAGCAAGATAAAGCGTCCGGTCAGGGGAGTGGCGAAGGTACCTGTTATAATGCAGCTTGAAGCACTCGAATGCGGTGCTGCGTCCCTTGCGATGATAATGGCGTATTATGATAAATGGGTGCCGATAGAACAGGTGCGCATAGACTGCGGCGTATCCCGCGACGGCTCCAATGCTAAGAATATCATACTTGCCGCCCGTAATTACGGCTTCTCGGCAAGAGGTCTGCGATGCGAAACGGAAGCCCTGCGCAAGACCGGCAATTTCCCGTGTATCATACACTGGGAATTCAATCATTTTGTGGTGCTTGACGGATTCAGGGGCAACTATGCGATAATAAACGACCCTGCAAGAGGTCAGGTCAGGATCCCTATGGATGTGTTCGATAAGGCATTCACGGGGATATGTCTTGAGATAGTTCCGGGCAAGACATTCGTGCCGGGCGGCAAAAGGAAAAGTATCATCTCGTTTGCCAAGAAAAGGCTTGTGGGCGCAGGCTCAGCCCTTGCATTCGTGATCATAACAAATATCATCATATACATCTTTGGTGTGATAAACCCGGTCATGGCAAGAGTATTCATGGACAGGCTGCTCACCCACAGGAACTCGCTGTGGCTTTATCCGTTCACAGCGATAATGTCTATGCTTGCGGCTCTGCAGCTCATAACCTCGTGGATCATGGCGGTATATACGCTGAAGATAAACGGCAAGATGTCCATAATAGGAAGTTCCTCATATATGTGGAAGGTGCTGAGGCTCCCTATAGAGTTCTTTTCACAGAGAATGGCGGGAGACATCATGATGAGGCAGGATTCCAACGAGTCCATAGCAGAGACTCTTGTGAATACACTGGCACCTCTCGCACTCAACACCATCATGATGTTATTCTATCTGATAGTCATGATACGTCACAGCCTTCTGCTCACAGCCATAGGCATCGTCTCCATACTCATCAATGCATTCCTGTCAAGGCTGATATCGCAGAAGCGCGTCAATATCACAAGAGTAAGAGCGAGGGATTCGGGCAAGCTCGCATCCGCATCGCTCACAGGCATACGAATGATAGAGACGATACAGGCAAGCGGCGCGGAAAACGGCTTTTTCCGCAAATGGGCCGGGTATCAGGCATCGGTCAATTCACAGACAGTGCGATTCAACAAGATAAACGAGTATTACGGCATCATACCGGAGCTTGTCACATCTCTTACGAATTACGGTGTTATGGTGGTCGGAGTATACCTTGTGATGAACGGCCAGTTCACATCCGGCATGATACTGTCGTTCCAGGGCTTCCTTGCATCATTCATGGCGCCCGCAAGGATGACGATCACGGCGGGGCAGACACTTCAGGAAATGCGCACAGAGATGGAACGCCTCGATGATGTGATGGAATATCCGAATGACCCGTATGTGCGGGATACCGAGCTTGATGACGATACGGACTACAGCAAGCTTTCGGGCAATATTGAAATAAAGAATGTCACATTCGGTTATTCAAGGCTTGCAAAGCCGCTTATCGAAGATCTCAGCCTGTCTGTCAAGGCTGGCAGCAGGATAGCGATAGTTGGTACATCGGGCTGCGGCAAGTCCACCATATCAAAGCTGATATCGGGGCTTCACAAGCCGTGGAAGGGTGAGATACTCTTTGACGGCAAGAGCATCAGCGAGATAGACAGGAGCGTATTCACAGGCTCCGTGGCAGTAGTGGATCAGGATATAATACTGTTCGAGGACACCATCGCGGCAAATATCAAAATGTGGGACGATACGATAGAAGACTTTGAGATGATACTTGCTGCAAGGGATGCTCAGATACATTCGGATATAATGGAGCGTCAGGGCGGATATCAGTACAGACTTACCGAAGGCGGCAAGGATCTTTCCGGAGGTCAGCGTCAGAGGCTTGAGATAGCAAGAGTGCTCGCACAGGATCCGTCCATAGTCATACTCGATGAGGCTACGAGCGCGCTTGATGCAAGGACGGAATATGATGTAGTGAAGGCTATCAAGGACAGAGGCATCACATGTATAATAATAACTCACAGACTTTCGGCTATCCGCGACTGTGATGATATCATAGTGATAGACAACGGCAGGATAGTTGAAAGAGGAACTCATGAGGAGCTTTACCGTCAGGGCGGCTATTATACGGAGCTCGTAACGAATGAGTAGGGGGAGGTGAAGATTTGGGCTGGTTTGATGAACAGATACGTCAACGCAAGGAAAACGATCAGGAGGTATTCGAGGATTCTTTCATACGTCTTGCGGGAGTAGTGCTCGGCACAAGGGCAGAGAGCGAGCTTAGTGACAAAAGGCTCATTACAAAGGCTGCCATAGAGGAGATACTCAAATACTATCATCTCAGGATAAAGGACATCCCCGACAGCATAAAGGATGAAGATGACCAGCTTGAATATCTTCTCCGTCCTCACGGCATAATGCGCAGGAACGTGGAGCTCGATAAGGACTGGTACAAGGACGCATTCGGCCCGATGCTCGGATTCACGGAGGACAATAAAGCCGTAGCATTCCTCCCCAAGGGGCTCCACGGGTATTATTACAAGGATTTTGAGACGGGCAGGAAGGTCTCGGTCACCGGCAGGAATGCTGCTTCATTCAAGAAGGAAGCGATATGCTTCTATCATCCGCTCCCGATGAAAAAGCTCAAACTCATTGATCTGTATAAATATATATTCAGCTGTGTATCTGCGGCTGATTTTGTGAGCATGGGCATATTTGCATTGATGTATGTGCTTGCAGGGCTTATCATGCCTGTGCTCGTCAGGGCATTGCTCGGACGTGTGCTCGACAGCAGGACGGTATCCATGCTTGCGGGCATCGCGGTATTCATGGTGTGTGCGGAGATATCGGCACAGATGCTCAGGTCTGTGGCAAATCTTATCAACAGCAGGATATCCACTAAGGTGTCTATGTCTGTACAGGCGGCTGTAATGATGAGGATACTGACTCTGCCTGCTCCCTTCTTCCGCAGATACAGCGCGGGCGAGCTCAATACAAGAGCAAACAGCATAAATTCGCTGTGTTCACTGCTTATCGGGAATGTGGTCATAACGGGACTTATCTCGGTATCCTCGCTGCTGTTTATCACGGAGATCGTGAAATATGCACGACCTGTAGCCGTGCCTGCGCTCCTGATGCTGTTTGCCGATCTGCTGCTCACGGTGATCTATGCGCTCATGGAGATGAATGTCAACCGCCGCAAGATGGAGCTCAATGCAAAAAAGAGCGGTCTTACCTATGCCATCGTGACGGGTGTGGAGAAGATACGTCTTGCAGGCGCTGAAAAGCGTGTATTCGCACGATGGGCTCAAACATACGCAGAGAGTGCACGCTGCGTATATGATCCTCCCATGCTGATAAAGATAAATCCGGTGCTCACATTGGCGGTCTCGCTGATAGGAAATATAGCGGTCTATTATCTTGCGGTCAAGAGCGGTATGAAGCAGGAGGACTATTTTGCGTTCTCTGCCGCATTCGGAAAGGTATCTGCGGCGATCGCATCCCTTACGGGAGCGGCTCTGATATTTTCACGCATAAAGCCTGTGCTTGAAACTGCAAGTCCTATTCTTGATGCAGAACCCGAACTTACCGAGGGAAAGGAAGTCGTGACCCGTGTATCCGGGTCGATAGAGCTCAACAATGTGTATTTCAGATACGGTGCAGATCTGCCCTATGTCGTATATGACATGAATCTGAAGATAAAAGCAGGAGAGTATATCGCGATAGTCGGAAGGACAGGATGCGGCAAATCAACTCTCATGCGTCTGATGATGGGACTTGAAAAGCCTGACAAGGGTGCGATATACTATGACGGCAGGGATATGAGCAAGATAGATCTGCGCTCCCTCAGAAGGAAGATAGGCATAGTCACGCAGAACGGCGGACTGTTCCAGGGGGATATATTCTCCAATATAACCATATCCGATCCCGACCTGACGCTGAAGGATGCGTGGGAGGCGGCTAAGGTCGCAGGGATCGCAGAGGATATAAAGAATATGCCTATGGGTATGCATACCATAATATCCGAAGGTCAGGGCGGCATATCCGGCGGGCAGAAGCAAAGGATAATGATCGCCCGCGCAATTGCTCCGAAGCCTAAGATACTCATGTTTGACGAGGCTACGATCGCTCTTGACAACAGGACACAGAAGAAAGTGTCGGATGCGCTCGATCAGCTCAAATGCACAAGGATAGTTATTGCCCACCGTCTTTCGACTATCAGAAACTGTGACAGGATACTGTATCTTGACGACGGCAGGATAATAGAAGACGGGACTTATGATGAGCTTATCGCTCTCGGCGGCAAGTTTGCCGAGCTTGTGGAAAGGCAGAGGTTGGATGCTTAATGGGTAATACATTCTATTTTGAATGGGAAGTACGTTTCATGGAATGGCTGCAGTCATTTGAGAATGCTGTTCTGAACGTACTGGCACGGGTATTCTCCATGATGGGCGAGGAGATCGTACTCATCGCCCTTATGGGTATGCTTTACTGGTGCATCGACAAGAAGCTGGCTAAGCGTGTGGCACTGTCGGTCATAGCCGCTTTCATATGGAGCGCACTGTTCAAAGGCGCATTCCTGCGCCGCAGACCATATATGGATCATGATTCCCTCAAATGCCTGTATCCTCCTCATTCCGACGGTGAGCTGATGGATCCGATTGCACAGGGCTTTTCCTGCCCGAGCATGCATTCATCGCTGTCTGCATCCGTATTCGGTACGATAGGGTGGATAGTCAGAAAGAAAGCGGTGGTGATACTTGGTATCCTTATGCCGCTGTTTATAGGGTGCTCGCGCTTCTATGTGGGCGTGCACTATCCTACGGACGTGGCATCGGGATGGGCGATAGGCGTGATCTCGATATTCCTGATACAGGCAATGTATGATAAGCTGAAGGATAAGCGCAGGCTTTATCTTGTGCTTGTCGTAATGGCGCTCCCGGGGCTGCTTTACTGCCGAGATGTGGAATATTTCTCGTGCCTTGGCGTAACGATAGGATTTATATTCTCATTCATGTTTGAAGAGAAGTATGTGAATTTCAGCGAGACAAGGACGGTACATAAATTCATACTCAGAGTTGTGTTCGGCCTTGCTGTGTTCATGCTTGTGAATACTCTGATAAAGGCGCTTATAGCTCTGACAGGTCTTACGGACGGCAATTACGCAGGCCTGCTCCTCAGGACGCTGAGGTATGCGTCGGCAGTGTTCGTTTCGGTCGGTCTGTATCCGCTTGCATTTGACAAGACCAAGCTCATATGATGCGGGCTGTGTCTGCCCGAGACGATAATGAGTTCCTGTCAAATGTGTGCCGTGTCGGCTTTGCCGACTTCATAAAAAACTTAGGATATAGTGCATATCAATGCTCCGAGACGGTAATATCGGTTCCCGTCAAATATCTATCGGGTAACTGTCGGCTTTGCCGACCCGACCTTGACAGACAGACGAGTTTGTGGTATAATGTATGATGTTATGGTGTCTGCTTATGTCAGCATCAGCAGATGAATAGACAGAACGTGTCTGCGGCATATGCCGGCAGGCAGTTTGAAATAATTTCAGATTGGAAGGATATTAATGGCACAATGTTCGGAAAACTGCTCTTCATGCGGTCAGTCATGCTCATCGAGGAAAGAGCCGCAGAGCTTTATCGAAAAGCTGGGTGAGGGCAGCTCTGTAAAAAAGGTCATAGGCGTTGTCAGCGGTAAGGGCGGTGTCGGAAAGTCACTGGTGACAGGACTTCTTGCATCGGCTTTCTCGAAGAAATATAGTACTGCAGTGCTCGATGCTGATATAACAGGCCCGTCTATACCTAAGATATTCGGCATAAACGAAAGAGCAGTCGGCACTGATAAAGGGCTCATCCCCAATAAGAGCGCCGGCGGCATCAGCATAATGAGTATAAATCTTCTTCTTGAAGATACATCGTCTCCCGTGATATGGAGAGGCCCTGTCATAGCAGGCGTGGTAAAGCAGTTCTGGACAGATGTGATATGGGGCGACGTAGACTATATGTTCGTGGATATGCCTCCGGGAACAGGCGATGTGCCTCTCACAGTGTTCCAGTCTATACCGGTAGACGGGATAATAGTCGTGGCATCTCCCCAGGAGCTCGTATCCATGATCGTGGCAAAGGCCGTCAATATGGCGAAGATCATGAATATCCCCATAATCGGCGTGGTAGAGAATATGAGCTATATCGAATGTCCCGACTGCGGAAAGAAGATATATCTCTACGGCGAGAGCCATGTGGCAGAGGCTGCTGCAGAATACGGCCTCAAGCTTCTCGGCTCGATACCCGTATCTCCCGATATAGCTATGAGCTGTGACAGCGGTGCAGTAGAGACGATCAAGGGCGATTGGCTCGCAAATGCTGTTGAGGAAATAGAAAAGCTGTAAGACTGTATGATCTGGATGTCATGCAGACGGCATGGTGTATAAGGACATGATGAACAGAAAATCAAGGCGAAGACAAATACCGCATCCGCAAAGCAGGGACAGCAGTTCTGAGCGTATGTGCAGGATATATGATACCGGAGCTTCACTGAATAAGCTCCGGCGTATCGCTGACAGGAAATATACGCGGTTATATGCATCGGCAGCGGCTGTACTCGTTATGAGCAGTACAGCTTCCGATTGTGCTGCCCAGAGGATACCTGTATTTGATGAGCCATATCAGGCAATATACACGATCAACACAGTCCGCAGTACACCAATCAGCGGCTATATCTTCGGCATCAATGATAATCCCGACCTTGCGGCAGTCACTGCGACCGTACTAAAGCAGAACGATGTCTCTGCTACTACATACAACTGGGAAAACAACGCATCCAATTCAGGCATGGCAGGCGGCAACGCCAATGACCTTTCTCTTGTGAGCGCGTATTCCTCCGCAAGCTGGAAGAATCCCGGACTGTATCCGGAGCTGTTGTGTTCAAGAGCATCAAAATATGATATATCCTTCAAGCTTGCCACGCTCCAGAT
>JAFPPJ010000289.1 GCA_017410745.1 Oscillospiraceae bacterium | reverse complement strand
TCTTGACGGTGTCCGAGAAGCCGTCCGAGGCATCGGGATGCGAATCGGTATAGCGCAGATACGGCTTGATGTCATAGATGGCTGTGCCGTTCAGAAGGTCTGCACCCTTCACGATAAGCACTGTACCCTCCGATGTATGCTCCACTCCTGCAAGTCTCACGGATGAGAGCCCGATGCTGTTCGGGCGGTTGGGAGATCTGGTGGCAAATACGCCCATACGCTTATTCCCGCCAAGTCTCGGCGGACGAACGGTGGGTGACCATCCATCTGACATCTGCTCAAACTGCCATATCAGCCACAGATGGGAATACTCCTCTATACCTCTGAGCGCCTCATCTACACGGTATTCCCTTTCAAACACGATCCTCGAGATATTTTCCGCAAGCCCGCTCTGTCTGGGTATCCCGAACTTGCCGCCGTAATCATTCTCGATATGTGCAATGACCTTGAGTTCCATGATATCCCCTTTCAGAATGTGACATATACAGCTTCCGTACATTCTGCAGGTGCGCATGAAAGCATATAATCCCTGCCCGCTGTAAATCCTTCACGCTCAAGTGCGGCTGACACCGCTGCCGATGCTATAGCCGGGGTGTTATTGTTCTGTGAAAGATGCCCGAGTATGATATCGTTCGTGCCGTTTCTCACAAGCTTTGCCGCCAGCTCTGCACACTGATCGTTGGAGAGGTGTCCTATACCGCATGATATGCGCTGTTTGGTCTCGAACGGATACGGTCCTGTACGGAGCATATATTCATCGTAGTTTGCTTCAAGCACGATGGCTGATACTCCCATTATGCCAGTGAGCACTTCATCGGTTACCGTGCCGAGATCGGTGCATACCGCACAGGCAGAGCTGCCGCACTCTATCCTGTACCCGCAGGGAGAGACCGCATCATGTGAAGTATCAAAGCAGGATATTCTCATGCCGCACAGCTCTGCTGCATCCTTTATCTCCATTGCCTGCGAGCAGATCATATCATTGTCATACAGCTCATCAAGCGTCAGCGGGTGCGAGTACACAGGTATGCCTGTTGCCTTGGTAAGGCCTTTGAGCCCCTTTACATGGTCGGAATGCTCATGCGTGATAAATACCGCTTTCACTGCTGAAAGCGGTATTTCACAGATGTCGAGAGCCTGCCTCAGACGTTTGAACGAGACTCCGCAGTCGATAAGTATACCCTGAGTCCTGTCACCGATATATATCGAATTTCCTTTGCTTGACGAAAAAAGCGAATATATCCTCATTACAGACCCATTTCCTCAAATATAGTATTTATGCGCTTGCTGAGTATCTCTGTCATTTTCTGATGTGTCTTAGCAGAGGGATGCCAGTCTGCGCCTACACCGTCATTCTCCTGATCCTGCGGAGCGAGAGGGAGAAATTCTATTTTGGTATCCCCTGCCGCCCTGAGACGGTCAACAACTGCCGCTATGCTGTCCTTGAGAGGATCATCCATTACACCGTAGGTGCATACGATATATGCATCCGGATTGTTCTCGCGGATGATGCCCGCCATTTCAGCGTATTTCTCTTCAAATGCAAGGCAGCGCTCGGGCTTTTTCCTTGTCCATGAATGGTCGTTCGTACCCTCGGCAAATACTATCACCTGCGGGACAAATCTGCTGAAATCCCATTTCTGATGGTTCTCATGGCCTTCTCTGCCAAGTGTGTTCTCTACGCCGCTGTCGGTATAGGGATAGATATCCTTGAACACCCACGAATCATTCGGCTCTTCTATCGTCTCATCCACATATCCGGAAACAACGCCCATGCCGCTCCATGATACGAACTGATAATCTGCATCGCACGCAATAGCAGTATTATACGCATAGCCGCGGAGGGGCTCTTCTGTCTCGGTGGAAAAGCCGACTTCCGCACAGGGAGCGTGAATAAGGAAGCTGCCAGCGTCCAAATGGTTCTTTTCCATTTTTATGATTTATGTCCTGCTTACCAAGGGATTTTCCATTAAAGAAAAGTTCTACGCT